>NZ_LYSO01000001.1:0-206439 GCF_001728935.1 Pseudomonas sp. AP42 | reverse complement strand
GAGTGGAACCCTAGGTGGCCGTTACCGCAGGAATGGATATGTACCCAATCCAACTGTGTTGACTGCCAGGCCGCCTTCGCGAGCAAGCCCGCTCCCACAGTTGGATTGTGGGGTGTCAGGTAGAGAAGTGTCGGCTGGCAGGCCGTCATCGCAGGCAAGCCTGCTCCCACATTTGGGTCGCGGTGCCTCAGCTAGATCAAGGTCAGCGGTCACGGGCAAGCCCGGCCCCCACAGTGCTCGAGGTCAGGCGTTTTCCAGCAAGTTATGCAGGTCCACAAACTGCTGCGTCAGCTTATGCCGTGGGTCCAGATGAATCAGCGGCTTGCTCTCCTGGTGCGACTCACGCATACGCACTGAACTAGCCAGGTACACCGGCAGTACCGGCAGCCCTTCGGCAATCAACTCATCGAGAATCTGCTGCGGCAAACTCGCACGAGCCTGAAATTGGTTGACCACAATGCCTTCCACTTCCAGGCCTTCGTTATGGTCGTCCTTCAACTCTTCGATCTCAGCCAGCAGGCCATACAGCGCCTGGCGCGAGAAACTGTCGCAATCAAAGGGGATCAGCACTCGATCAGCCGCAATCAGCGCCGAAACCGCATAAAAGTTCAGCGCTGGAGGCGTATCCAGGTAGATGCGGTCGTAATCCTCGCTCAATTCATCCAGCAGCTTTCGCAGCTTGTTGATCTTGTGCTTGGCCTCAAGCTTGGGCTGCAGGTCGGCCAGTTCCGGGGTGGCGGTGATCACGTGCAGGTTGTCGAAGGGCGTTTCGTAGATATCCACCCTGTTCTTCTTCGAAAACGGCCCCGTCGACAGGGTTTGCTTGAAAAAATCCGCGATCCCCATGGGAATGTCGTCACCCGTCAGCCCGGTGAGGTACTGGGTGGAGTTGGCCTGTGCATCGAGGTCCACCAACAGGGTTCGATAACCTTCGCTGGCGCTGACCGCCGCCAGGTTGCAGGCGATGCTGGACTTGCCCACACCGCCTTTTTGATTGAACACCACGCGCCGCATGGAAAAACCTCCGTGTATCAATGAATGCCCGAGTGTAGAGCGCAAAAGCGCCCATTAGCTACCTCGTTCATCCGGGCGCCGCATCTGGCTAACAAACAAATAGGAGTGCGCCTATTCCACGGTCGATCAGCCATGACCAACAATCTGTAAGTTCTTCCAACTTATTTGTGATCAACAGTGAACAAATTTTCACCACTATTTGCTAGAACTCCACGGCACCGGGATAATGCGCGCCATTCGGCCATTGCTCCCTGTCCCGGAATCCGGGGCCATTGGCCGCACATGGAAGCCCGCAGGGGCGGGATAACTTCTCAGTGATCAACTTCAACATCGCCCAATGGCGCGCCTGGGCTCCTGGCCTTGAGAGTGCGGACGACTGGCACGCCTGGTGCCGGGACCCGGTGTTGCTGCCTGCCAGCGAAGCGTCCCCCGATGTGTCATTTTTGCCAGCTATGCAGCGCCGCCGCTTGAGCCGGCTGGCGCGCATGGCGTTCAGCGTCGGCTGGCCGCTGGCCGAGGGCCTGGAAGACCTGCCGCTGGTGTTCATTTCCCGCCACGGCGAAACCCCGCGCACCCTGGACATCCTCAGCGACCTGGCCAACGAGCAGCCGCTGTCGCCCACTCAGTTCAGCCTGTCGGTGCATAACGCGGTGATCGGCCTGTGGTCGATCCTGCGTAATGAAACCAGCGAGATGACCGCCCTCGCCGCCGCCGGCGATGGCCTCGAACACGGCCTGCTCGAAGCCGCCGCGTTGCTCAACGAAGGCGCACCCGCCGTGTTGCTGGTGATCACCGAAGAACAACCGCCCCAAGCCTATGCCAGCTGGATCACGGATGTCCCCTTCCCCTACGCCCTCGGCCTGTTGCTCACGCCGGGCGACGAGTGGCAACTGGAACTCACCACCGGCACTGTCCAACTCACTCAAACCCAGTGGCCCCACGCCCTGAACCTGCTGCGCACCCTGCTGACCGATCAGGGCGCCTGCCAACATGCCTGGAAGAACCGAGTATGGAACTGGCAACGCAAGCCCTGACCCACAAGCCACGGCAGGCCTATTACTGGCGCCTGTTCGCCACGGCCCTCAGCTTTTGCCTGTTTGGCATCGGCGGGCTGTGCCTGCGTTTGCTGGTGTTTCCACTGCTCAGTTGCCTGCCGGGCGACGCCAGCCAGCACCAACGGCGTGCACGCCACACCATCAGTTGCCTGTTCTGGTTTTTTATTCGCTTGATGAAGGGCCTGGGCATTCTCACGTACAGCGTCGAGGGTGCCGAAAAGCTTGGCCGCCCTGGCCAGATGATCGTCGCCAACCACCCGTCGCTGATCGACGTGGTGTTCCTGATCGGCCTGATGCGCCAGACCAACTGCGTGGTCAAGCAGAGCCTGTTCCAGAACCCGTTCACCCGCAGCCCGGTGCGCGATGCCGGCTACATCAGCAACGACGGCAGCGCCGACATGCTCGATGCCGCAGCCGACGCCCTGCGCGCCGGCCAAACGCTGATCATCTTTCCCGAAGGCACCCGCACCACGCCCGGCGCCGCGCCGGCCTTTCATCGCGGCGGCGCGGCCATTGCCCTGCGGGGTGCGACAATCATCACCCCGGTGGTGATCAAGGTCAGCCCCACCACCCTGACCAAGGCCGAACCCTGGTATCGCATCCCCCACCGTCGATTTCACTTCAGTTTGCGCGTGGGCGCCGATATAGAGCCACAAGCGTTTGCCGCCGTAGGGCCCGCGCCCCAGGCTTCACGCAAGCTCAACGATCACCTGCATCACTATTTCATTAAGGAGCTCGCCGAAGATGAGCGACCAACACCGCCTTGAGCACGACATAAAGCTACTGATCATCGAGGCCCTGGGCCTGGAAGACATCAGCGCCGAGGATATTGGCAGCGACCAGACCCTGTTTGGCGAAGGCCTGGGCCTGGACTCGGTCGATGCCCTGGAATTGGGCCTGGCGATCCAGAAAACCTACGGCATCAAAATTGATGCCGACGCCAAGGACACCCGCAATCACTTCACCAACGTGGCCAGCCTTGCGGCGTTCGTCACGGCCCGACAGGCAGCTTGAGACCGTACCATGCAAACTCGTGACGATATTTTCAACACCCTGCGCGACGCCTTGGTGGAACTGTTTGAACTGCCCCCGGAACGCGTCACCTTGGACGCCAACCTGTACCAGGACCTGGAAATCGACAGCATCGACGCCGTGGACCTGATCGACCACATCAAGCGTCAGACCGGCAAGAAAATTGCCGCCGAAGAATTCAAGGCGGTACGCACCGTGAACGACGTGGTAGAGGCGGTGTACCGTCTGGTCCAGCCCGCCGCATGAGCCGGCTGATCGGCCTTGGCCTGTTATTGGCTGGGCTGCTGTACCCCTTCGCGGTGTATTACGGCACCGAGCACTTTGCACCCTGGCAGTTCGGCTTATTGCTGGGCAGCCTGTGGCTGTTGCGCGCGCTCACCGCTGCGCAGCGCCCGGGCAGCCGGTGGATGGCGGTGGTGGTGATCGTGTTTTGCCTGGCGCTGGCCTGGTTCGATAACCCGCAGTGGCTGCGCTGGTACCCGAGCCTGGTCAGCGCGTTCATGCTGGCGCTGTTCGGCCTGAGCCTGAAATACGGCCCGCCGATGGTCGAGCGCCTGGCGCGCATGACCGACCCGCACCTGCCGCCCCACGCGGTGGTGTATACCCGCCAGGTCACCCTGGTGTGGAGTGTGTTTTTTCTCTGTAATGGCCTGCTCGCCGCCGCGCTCACCCTGTGGGCGCCACTGAGCTGGTGGACGTTGTACAACGGCCTGATCGCCTACGGGTTGATGGGCCTGTTGTTTGCCGTGGAATGGCTGGTACGACAAAGGGTTCGAGGCCGCGTATGAAAGGGTTGAAACTTGAGCACTTGCTGCTTGAGCCACTGCAGGATCGTGGGGTGACTACCGAGCCCGCCATGAATCACGCGCAACTGTGCGAGCGCTCCTTGAGCCTCGCCGCAGGCTTGCAGGCCCGGGGCATCCGGCGCCTGGCCGTGTACCTGGAAGACGCCGGGCTGCTGGCGATTGCACTGCTGGGCGCCTGGCGGGCCGGTGCGAGCGTGCTGCTGCCCGCCGACCTGCAACCCCAGACGCGCCAACGCTGGGCCGCTGCCGTGGATGCCTGGCTGGTGGACGCCAGCGACCTGGACGCGCTGTATCAAGCGCCCTTGCACGCCGCCGCCCTCGACCTGGACAGCTGCCAACTGAGCCTGTGCACCTCCGGCTCCAGCGGCGAGCCCAAGCGCATCGACAAGTCCCTGCGCCAGCTGGCCAATGAAGTAGAGGCCCTGGAAGCGCTGTGGGGCGCAGACCTCAAAGGCGCGTGCATCATCGGCAGCGTCGCCACCCAGCACATCTACGGCTTGCTGTTTCGCGTGTTGTGGCCGCTGTGCGCCGGCCGCACCTTTGTGCGCAAGCAACTGGCGTTCCCCGAAGACATGCAGCGCGCCAGCCGTGAGCACCCACAATTTGCCTGGGTGGCGAGCCCTGCGCTGCTCAAGCGCATGGGCGACAACCTCGACTGGCCGGCTCTGAGCCAGGTTGCCCGGGTGTTTTCCTCCGGTGGCGCGTTGCCGGTTGACGCGGCCGGCAGTCTCTACGACCGCTTGCAGCAATGGCCCACAGAAATCCTCGGCAGCTCGGAAACCGGCGGTATCGCCTGGCGCCAGGGCGCGCAACCCTGGCAGCCGTTTGCCGATGTGCAACTGAGCCAGGATGCCGAAGGAGCACTGCGCATCGCCTCGCCATACCTGCCCGCAGGGCATATCGAACAAACCGCCGACGCCGCACGCATCCATGCCGATGGCCGGTTTGAACTGCTGGGCCGCCTGGACCGTATCGTCAAGCTGGAAGAAAAACGCATCTCCCTGCCGATGTTGGAGCAAGCGCTGATCGCCCATGAATGGGTGGCCGACACCCGCCTGGGCGTGGTGCAGGAAAACCGCGCGTCCCTGGGCGCCGTGGTGGTGCTCAGCGACGCGGGGCTGCATGCCCTGCGCAACCAGGGGCGCCGCGCCCTCACCCAAACCCTGCGCCAGCACCTGAGCCAACATTGCGAAGCCCTGGCCTTGCCGCGCCGCTGGCGTGTGCTGCGCCAATTGCCGCTGAACAGCCAGGGCAAGCTGCCCCAGGCCGATATCGAAGCCTTGTTGCTGGCGCCTCGCCCGAAAGGGCCTGAGGTGTTGGCGCAAGTCGAAACCGAAGGTGAATGGACCTTGCAACTGAGCATCCCACCGGACCTGGCCTATTTCAGCGGGCACTTCCCGGTCACCCCGGTACTGCCAGGGGTGGTGCAGGTGGAATGGGCGTTCAACCTGGGCCAGCAATTGCTCGACCTGCCCACCCGGTTCGCCGGCATGGAAGTGCTCAAGTTCCAGCAACTGGTACGCCCGGGCGATCACATCGAACTGCACCTGCGCTTTGATCGGGAGCGTAGCAAGCTGTACTTCGCCTATCGCAATGGGGTTGCGGCGTGCTCAAGCGGGCGCATAGTGCTGGAGGCCGCGCATGCATAAGCCGGGTGAGCACTTCGTGCTCAATCGCGGGCAAGCCCGCTCCCACACTGGATCGGTGTCGGCCAACAATCTTGTGTGCACAGCAAATCCAATGTGGGAGCTGGCTTGCCTGCGATGCAGGCGGCCCGGTGTATCAGGTGTCCGCCATCATGCATAACCCCTGCGCGTTGATCCCGGTGTACAACCACGAAGCCGCCGTGCCGGCCGTGGTCCACAGTGTGCTGAAAAGCGGCCTGCCCTGCCTCTTGGTCGACGATGGCAGCAGCCCCGCCTGCGCAGCGGTGTTGGCGCAGTTGGCGACGTTGGACAACGTCACCCTGCTGACCCTGCCCAGCAACCAGGGCAAGGGCGGCGCCGTGATGGCCGGTTTCCGCGAAGCGGCGCGCCGGGGCTATACCCACGCCCTGCAAGTGGACGCCGATGGCCAGCACGACCTGCGCGAAGTCGAGACCTTTATCCACACCTCACGCCAGCACCCCGACGCCGTCATCTGCGGCTACCCCGAATACGACGACAGCGTGCCCAAGGGTCGCCTGTACGCACGTTACCTGACCCACGTGTGGGTGTGGATCAACACCCTGTCGCTTGAGATTCGCGACTCGATGTGCGGCTTTCGCGTGTACCCGCTGGCGCCGACCCTGGCGCTGATGGACTCGGCCTACATCGGCACGCGCATGGATTTTGACTCGGACATCCTGGTGCGTCTGGCCTGGCGCAACCAGCCCATGCGCTGGCTGCCCACCCAGGTGCACTACCCCGCCGACGGCCTGTCGCACTTTCGTTTGTTGCGCGACAACCTGCGCATCAGCGCCATGCACACGCGGTTGTTCTTCGGCATGCTGATGCGCGCGCCGATGATTCTGTGGCGACGGTGGCAGGCATGAACGACAGCACCAAGCACTGGGCCGACCGCGAAGAACGCGGCAGCTTCTGGCTGATGAAATTCACCGCAGTCGCGGTCAAAGTCCTCGGCCGTCGACTGTTGAGCCCGTTGCTCTACAGCATCGTGTTTTACTTCTTTCTGTTCGGCCGCACCGCGCGGCACAGCGCCTGGCAATACCAGCAGCGCCTGGCGCAGTGGAGCGGGCGCGATGACCTGCTGCCGAGCCACCGCACCGTCTTTGCCCAGTTCATGGCCTTCGCCGACTCGCTGCTGGACAAGCTCGACGTGTGGAACGGCAAGCTGCGCCTGGAGCAAATCGAGATCAATGACCCGGCGCAGTTACGCAGCCAACTGCGTGGCGAGCGCGGGCAGATGCTGGTGGGCGCACACCTGGGCAACCTGGAAGTGTGCCGCGCCCTGGCGGAGATTGGTGAACAGGTCACCATGAATGTACTGGTGCACACCAAGCACGCCGAGCGTTTCAACCGTCTGCTGGGCGAGGCTGGCGCGACCCATTTACGCCTGATCCAGGTCAGCGAGCTGGACCCGGCGACCATGCTGCTGCTCAGCCAGCGCCTGGACGATGGCGAGTGGCTGGCGATTGCCGGCGACCGCATTCCGCTGCACGGCGGGCGCACGGTACGGGTGGATTTCCTCGGCCATACGGCGGCGTTCCCCCAAGGCCCATGGCTGCTGGCGGGCTTGCTCAAATGCCCGGTCAATCTGCTGATGTGCCTCAAGCACCAGGGTCGCTATCGCCTGACTATCGAGCCCTTTGCCGATTTGATCGAATGGAAGCGCAGCACCCGCGAGCAGGTCATCGCTGTGTGGGCCGCCCGCTACGCCGCACGCCTGGGCCAGTTCTGCCTGCAAGCGCCCCAACAATGGTTCAACTTTTACCCTTTCTGGAAGACCGATGACCACGCCTCTTGAGCCCATCACCTTTGGTGAACGCCCCCTGCGCATCGAAGACGTGCTGGCCCTGGCCAACCGCCAGGTGCCCACTCGTCTGCAGGACGACGCCGCGTACCGCCAGCGCATCGCCAAGGGCGCGCAGTTCCTCGACTCGCTGCTGGACAAGGAAGGCGTGATCTACGGCGTGACCACCGGCTACGGCGACTCCTGCGTGGTGGCGGTGCCGCTGGAACACGTCGAAGCGTTGCCGCGTCACCTGTACACCTTTCACGGTTGCGGCCTGGGCAAGTTGCTCGACGCCCAGGCTACCCGCGCCGTACTGGCGGCGCGTTTGCAGTCGCTGTGCCATGGCGTGTCCGGGGTGCGTGTGGAACTGCTGGAACGCCTGCACGCCTTCCTCGAAAACGATGTGCTGCCACTGATCCCGGAAGAAGGCTCGGTAGGCGCCAGCGGTGATCTGACGCCGCTGTCCTATGTGGCCGCGACCTTGTCCGGCGAACGTGAAGTGCTGTTCCGCGGCGAACGCCGCCCGGCGGCCGACGTACACCACGAACTGGGCTGGGAGCCGCTGGTATTGCGGCCCAAGGAAGCCCTGGCACTGATGAACGGCACCGCCGTGATGACTGGCCTGGCCTGCCTGGCCTTCGCCCGCGCCGACTACCTGTTGCAACTGGCCACGCGCATCACCGCGCTCAACGTGGTGGCGCTGCAAGGCAACCCGGAACACTTCGACGAGCGCCTGTTCGCTGCCAAGCCGCACCCTGGGCAAATGCAAGTGGCCGCGTGGCTGCGCAAGGACCTGGCCATCGACGCGCCCACCGCGCCCCTGCATCGCCTGCAAGACCGCTATTCGCTGCGCTGCGCGCCTCATGTGCTCGGCGTATTGGCGGACAGCCTGAACTGGCTGCGCTCGTTCATCGAGATCGAACTGAACAGCGCCAACGACAACCCGATCATCGATGCCGAAGAAGAACGTGTGCTGCACGGCGGGCACTTCTACGGCGGGCATATCGCCTTCGCCATGGACAGCCTCAAGACCCTGGTCGCCAACGTGGCCGACCTGCTCGACCGCCAGCTCGCACTGCTGGTGGACGTGCGCTACAACCATGGCCTGCCGAGCAACCTGTCGGGCGCTCCGGCTGACCGCGCGATGATCAACCACGGCTTCAAGGCCGTGCAGATCGGCACCAGCGCCTGGACCGCCGAAGCACTGAAAAACACCATGCCGGCCAGCGTGTTCTCGCGCTCCACCGAGTGCCACAACCAGGACAAAGTGAGCATGGGCACCATCGCCGCCCGCGATGCGATCCGCGTGCTGGAGCTGACCGAACAGGTCGCCGCCGCCACCTTGCTCGCCGCCAACCAGGGCGTGTGGCTGCGCGCCCAGGCCGAGGATGCCCGGCCACTGCCACCAGCACTGGCCGCGATGCACGCGGAGTTGGCCCAGGACTTTGCGCCGGTCATCGAAGACCGCGCCCTGGAAGGCGAACTGCGCCTGTGCCTGCAACGCATCGCCGCGCAACACTGGAGGCTGCATGCGTAGCCCCGGCGTATTGCACAGCGACACTGAAATCCTCGTGCCGTTTTTCGACATCGACACCATGAACGTGGTGTGGCACGGGCATTACGTGAAGTACCTGGAAGTGGCGCGCTGTGCGTTACTGGACAAGATCGGCCATAACTACACGGCGATGCTCGAAGCCGGCTACGCGTGGCCGGTGATCGACATGCAGCTACGCTATGTGCGCGGCGCGACCTTCGGCCAGACGATCAACGTGCGCGCCAGCCTGGTGGAATGGGAGAACCGTTTGAAGGTGAACTACCTGATTACCGACCTGGCCAGCGGCGAGCGCTTGACCCGCGCCAGCACCGTGCAAGTGGCGGTGCAAATCGCCAGCCGCGAGATGCAACTGGCCTCGCCCAAAGTCTTCACCGACGCCGTAGAGAGAGCCCTGAAATGAGCCCCCCTGTAGGAGCGAGCTTGCTCGCGAAGATCGCCAACGATAACGCGGGCCACCTGACACCCCGTGGCGCCCTCAGGTTTTTCGCGAGCAAGCTCGCTCCTACAGTGGCGGCGTTGTTGCTGAGCTTCAGTGCCCACGCCTTCGACCTGCAGCAGTTGAGCGATCAGCTTGCCAAACCCTCCGTCATCCACGGCCACTTCACCCAGGAAAAACACCTGCGCGCCCTGCCCCAGCCGCTAGTGAGCAAAGGCACCTTCGTGCTCGCCAAGGATCACGGCCTGCTGTGGCTGCTGAAAACCCCGCTGCAACAGGACTACCGCATTACAGCTCAAGGCATTGCCCGCCGCGACGCCAATGGCTGGCAACTACTGCCAAACAAGAGTGCCGGCGCCGAACAGAATCGTTTGTTCCTGGCGGTACTGCAGGGCGACAGCAGTGGCCTGCAACGCGACTTCGACCTGCAACTGCAAGGTGAGGCCCAACAGTGGAAGCTCACGCTGACCCCACGCTCGCTGCTGCTCAAGCAAGTGTTCACCCAGATCACTATCGACGGCGGCGCGCTGGTGCACAGCATTGAACTGCTGGAAACCCAAGGCGACAGCACGCTGCTGCGCATGCAGGACAGTACCGCCGACCAGCCGTTGAGCGATGCGGAGCAACACGACTTTGCCCAGTGAGCGCCTGCTGCCGCGCCTGTTCCTGACCCTGCTGGTGGCCGTGCTGGCCTTGGCTGGCTGGCAGTGGCGTGACGGCGCGCCGTTGTCGGCCAACCTGATGGAGCTGGTGCCCGGCAGCACGCCGGACGCCTTGGAACTGCAAGCCGAACAGCGCATGCAAGAGCCGCTCAACCGCGAAATGCTGGTGCTGGTGGGGCATGCCGACCGCCAGCAAGCGGTGGCCGTGGCGCAGCAACTGGGTGAGCGCTGGCAGGCCAGCGGCCTGTTTGAAAAGGTGCAGTGGAACCTGCAAGCCGACTTGCCGGCGTTGCGCGAACAACTGCTGCGCGGGCGCTTGTCGATGCTCTCAGCCAAAGACCGCGAGCAACTGATCCAACAGCCGGACGCGTTCATCCAGCAACGCGTGCAATCGCTGTTCGATCCCTTCACCGGCTTCAGCCTGGTGCCCAACCAGGACGATTGGCTCGGCCTCACCGGGCGCATCCAGAACAGCCAACCGCAACACGGCGCGGTGCAAATGGACATCGGCAGCGGCGCCTTGATCGCCGATGCCGACGGAAAGAGCTGGGTGCTGCTGCGGGCGCGCACCACCGGCAACGCCTTCGACATGAAGCTGCCGCTGCAGGTGGCAGACTTGCTAAAAGCCAGCCGCGAGCAAGCCGGCGCACACGGCGCGCAACTGCTCGCCGCCAGCGGCTTGCTGTATGCGGCCAACGGGCAGCAGCAGGCCACGCGGGAAATGACCTGGGTCGGCGGCGGCGCCACCCTGGGCATCCTGTTGTTGCTGCTGCTGGCGTTCCGACGCTGGCGGGTGTTGCTGGCGTTCGTGCCGGTGCTGGTGGGCATGCTGTTTGGCGCAGTGGCGTGTGTGGCGCTGTTTGGGCATATGCATGTGATGACCCTGGTGCTGGGTTCCAGCCTGATCGGCGTGGCGGTGGATTACCCGCTGCATTACCTGTCCAAAAGCTGGAGCCTGCAACCGTGGCGCAGTTGGCCGGCGTTGCGCCTGACCCTGCCGGGGCTGAGCCTGAGCCTGGCCACCAGCGCTATCGGTTATCTGGCGCTGGCCTGGACGCCGTTCCCGGCGCTGACCCAGATTGCGGTGTTCTCGGCTGCCGGCCTGGTCGGTGCCTATTTGTGCGCCGTGTGCCTGCTGCCCGCGCTGCTCAAGGGCGTGGAACTGCGCCCGGCGCAATGGCCGCTGCGTGTCGCCCAAAGCTTATGGCAGCTACGCACGGCCCTGCTCAAACGCGTGCCCAGTTCGGTACTGCTGGTGTGGGTGCTGCTCTTCTGCGCGGCGGGCCTGTGGCAACTGAACACGAAAAACGATATCCGCCAATGGATCGGAGCGCCGCCGCAGTTGCTGCAAGAGGCCCAGGCCGTGGCGCGCATCACCGGGTTCCAGCCCACCAGCCAGTTTTTCCTGGTGCGGGCGAGCAATCAGCAGCAGTTGCTGGAACGCCAGGCCGCCCTGGGCAAACGCTTGGATCAGTTGGTGCAGATGGACAAACTCCAGGGCTACCTGGCGCTCAATCAACTGGTCAACCTCCCCGATGAGCAACAACAGCTGCGCGAGGCGCTGAACAACCTGGCGCAACACTGGCAACCGCTGCTGGACCTCGGCGTGCCCCTGAGTGCCCTGCAAGCCGAAGTGGCGCAGTTGCAGGCGCTGCCCACCGCAGACATCGACGCCGCACTGCAAGGCCCGCTGGCCGAGCCCTGGCGCACGCTGTGGCTCGGCCCTGTGGACGGCGGCGTGGCGGCCATGGTCAGCCTGCAAGGCTTGAACAACCCGGCGCTGCTGCGGGTGCAGGCGCTGGACTTGCCCGGCGTGCAGCTGGTGGATCGCCTGGGTGACTTGAACCGGGTGTTTGCCGACACGCAGATCAGCGCTGCCGAATTGAAGTTGCTGTCTTGCGTGCTGATCGTGCTGTTACTGATTGCGCCCTTCGGCTTTGGCGGCGCCTTGCGTATCGTCGCCCTGCCGCTGCTGGCCGCACTGTGCAGCCTGGCCAGCCTCGGTTGGCTGGGCCAGCCGCTGACGTTGTTCAGCCTGTTTGGCCTGCTGCTGGTCACGGCCATCAGCGTCGACTATGCGATTTTGATGCGCGAGCAGATCGGCGGCCCCGCCGTCAGCCTGTTGGGAACACTGCTGGCGGCACTGACGACCTGGTTGTCGTTCGGCCTGCTGGCGGTCTCCAGTACACCGGCCGTGAGCAATTTCGGCTTGTCGGTCAGCCTGGGCCTGGCGTTCAGCTTTATGCTGGCGCCCTGGGCCGGCCGACAGAAACACGCCTTATGAATGTGATTAGCGCCCATGCGGCAAGGAGCCCTCGTGCCCACAGTTGAAATGGAACGTCGCCAGGTGGTGGTGATCGGTGCCGGGCCTTCCGGTGCCATCGCGGCCGCGCTGTTAAAGCGCAAAGGGCATGATGTATTGATCATCGAGCGCGAGCATTTCCCGCGCTTCTCGATTGGCGAAAGCCTGCTGTCACACTGCATCGATTTTATCGAAGAAGCCGGCATGCTCGACGCTGTGCAAGCGGCAGGCTTCCAGGTCAAAACCGGCGCGGCCTTCGCCTGGGGCGAGCGCTACAGCGCCTTTGATTTCAGCGACACCTTCAGCAACGGCAAGCCCACCACCTTCCAGGTGCAGCGCGGCGAGTTCGACAAGTTGCTGGCCGACCAGGCCGCGTTGCAAGGCGTGGAAATCCGCTATGGCCAAACCATTGTCGGCGTGGATTTTTCTGCCGAGAGCCGGTATTTGCATGTGCGCCGCGAGAATGGCAGCGAGTACCACCTCAAGGCCAGGTTCGTGCTCGATGCCAGCGGCTACGGCCGTGTGTTGCCACGCCTGCTGGACCTGGAGGCACCGTCGAATTTCCCGCTGCGCCAGGCCGTGTTCACCCACGTCGAAGACCGTATCGAACACCCAGGCTTTGACCGCAGCAAAATCCTGGTGACCACTCACCCGACCAAGCGCGACATCTGGTTCTGGACCATCCCGTTCAGTAACGGCCGTTGCTCGGTGGGCGTGGTCGCGGCCAAAGAGCATTTCGAGGGCGCGGGCAGCGACCTCGACGCCTGCCTGCGTGGTTTTATCGAGCAGACCCCAAGCCTGTCCGGCGTGCTGCAAAATGCCGTGTGGGACACCCCGGCGCGCACCATCGGCGGCTACTCGGCCAACGTCAAAACCCTGCACGGCCCAGGCTTTGCGCTGCTGGGCAATGCGGCGGAGTTCCTCGACCCGGTGTTCTCTTCCGGCGTGACCATTGCCATGCGTTCGGCCAGCATGGCCGCAGGGGTGCTGCACCGCCAATTGAGCGGCGAAACAGTGGACTGGCAAACCGAGTTTGCCGAACCGCTCAAGCGCGGTGTCGATACCTTCCGTTGCTACGTCGAAGGCTGGTATGCAGGCACGTTCCAGGACGTGATTTTCCATCCTGGCAGCTCAGCCGAGATTCGCCGCATGATCAGCTCGATCCTGGCCGGTTACGCCTGGGATGAGCGCAACCCATTTGTCAGCGAGCCCAAGCGGCGCTTGCGGATGTTGTCGGAAATTTGTGCGAGTGAGCCGGTATGAGCAGCCCAGGCGTTGAAAAAAACTACCTGAGTCAAAACTACGTCGAAGAAACCAAGTTCGGTTTCTGGTTCCTGCGCAGCCATACCTGGCAGCATCACGTGTTGCGCGTGGCGATCAATGACCTGCGCAGCCTGTTCAGCGAGCCGCTACCGGTGGCGCCGGTGTTGTTGGATGCCGGTTGCGGCCAGGGCAAATCCTTCCAGTTACTGCATCAGGTGTTTGCACCTTCGCGCCTGATCGGCCTGGATGCCGACCCCCACAGCCTGGCACTGAGCCGCGAAGAAGCCGCGCGCCTGGGGCTGGACGTCGAGCTGATCGGCAGCGACTGCGCGACCCTCAACGTGCCGGATGCCAGTGTCGATATCCTGTTCTGCCACCAGACCTTCCATCATCTGGTGGAGCAACATCGCGCACTCAAGGAGTTCTATCGGGTGCTCAAGCCGGGCGGCTATCTGCTGTTTGCCGAATCCACCGAAGCCTACATCGACACCTGGGTGATTCGCTGGCTGTTCCGCCACCCGATGCATGTGCAAAAGAGCGCCGAAGAGTACTTGCAGATGCTGCGCGAGCAGGGCTTTGAGTTCGCTGCGCAGAACGTTTCGTACCCCTACTTGTGGTGGAGCCGTTCCAGTGACTTCGGCCTGCTGGAACGCTGGGGCCTGCGCAAGGCGCCGCCGGTGGGCCAGCGCGAGGAAACCCTGGTCAACTGCGTAGCGCGTAAACCTGTGGAGAATGCGGCCCCATGATGCGCCTGCTGTTGATAAGTTGCCTGTTGCTGCTCGGCGCCTGCGCCAGCCAGGCGCCGCTACCGGAGAAAATGCCGGCGCTGACCTTGCCGATGCAATTGCATGTGCAGCGCCTGGCAGACGGCCAGAGCCAGGACTGGCTGCTGGTGATCCAGCGCGAAGGCCAAGCGCTTCGCTGGTCGATGATGGACCCGCTGGGCATTCCCCTGGCCCGGCAAAAACTGCTCGATGGGCAGTGGCAGGCAGACGGCTTGCTACCGCCCAATCCCCAGGCGCGCACGCTGTTTGCCGCGCTGCTGTTTGCCCTCACCGCGCCCGGTGACGTACCGGCGTTGTATCCCACGGCCCAGGCCATGGACCTGACGCGCACGCTGCCGGGCCACTGGCAGATCGTCTATCAGTCTTCCGAGGTGTTCCGCGTGAACATGGCCGGCCCGCCATTGAGTTATCGCATCAGACCGCTGGGTGTGAGCCGATGACGGCCTACCTCAATGCCCTAGGCGTGATCTGCGCCCTTGGCCGTGGCCAGGCGCAAGTCAGCCGCAACCTGTTTGCCGGCGACTGTTCGGGCATGCGCGCCGAAAGCGGCTGGGTGCCGGAGCGCGCAGTGCCGGTGGCCGCTGTACACGGTGAACTGGCGAGCCTGCCCCCGGAACTGGCCCAGCAAAGCAGTCGCAATAACCAGCTGCTGCTGGAAGCGGCGTTGCAGATTGAAGATCAGATCCGTCAGGCGATTCAAGCCTACGGTCCTGGTCGGGTCGGGGTTGTGCTCGGCACCAGCACCTCGGGTATCGACGAAGCCAGCCGTGGCATTGCCCATTACCTGCAAAACACGCAGTTCCCCGCGGACTACGATTACCAGCAACAGGAACTCAGCGCCCCGGCCAACTTCCTCGCCGACTGGCTGAACGTGAGCGGCCCGGCCTATGTGATTTCCACCGCCTGCACCTCCAGCGCCCGTGCGTTGATGAGTGCCCAGCGCCTGTTGGACCTGGGGGTGTGCGATGCGGTGATCTGCGGCGGCGTGGACAGCCTGTGCAAGCTGACGCTGAACGGGTTTACCGCGCTGGAGGCGGTGTCTGCCGAGCGCTGCAATCCGTTCTCGGTGAACCGCAACGGCATCAATATCGGTGAAGCGGCGGTGCTGTTCCTGATGAGCCGCGAGCCGGCGCCCATCGCCTTGCTGGGCAGCGGCGCCAGTTGCGACGCACACCATATCTCCGCGCCCGAACCCAGTGGCAAGGGCGCGGTGCTGGCCATGCGCAAGGCCCTGGCCAGTGCAAAACTTTCGCCCGAGCAGATCGGCTACCTGAACCTGCACGGCACCGCGACCCAACACAACGACGCCATGGAAAGCCTGGCGGTCGCCAGCCTGTTTCCGGGCGGCGTCGCTTGCTCATCGACCAAGCCCATGACCGGCCACACCCTCGGCGCTGCCGGGGCCCTGGAAGCCGCGTTCTGCTGGCTGAGCCTGACCCATCGCCTGCTGCCACCCCACATATGGGACGGCCACCCCGACCCGGCGCTGCCCGCGCTGCAATGGGTGCGCAGCGGCGATACCCTGAAAAAGCCCTGCCTGATGAGCAACTCGTTTGCCTTCGGCGGTAACAATGTCAGCCTGATAATCGCAGAGGCCCCATGATCGATTGGCCACTTGCCGAACTGCTGCCCCATGCGGGCGACATGATCCTGATCGACCAGGTGCTGTCGTTCGATGAAGAGCAGATCCACACCCGCGTCACCGTCAAGCCCGGTGGCCTGTTCAACCGGGCTGACGGCAGCCTGCCGGCCTGGGTCGGCATCGAGCTGATGGCGCAAAGCGTCGCCGCGTATGCCGGTTGCCATGCACGCCAGCAAGGCAAGGCGGTGGAGCTGGGTTTCCTGTTGGGCACGCGTAAGTTCGAGTGCAACGTGGAGCACTTTGCGGCCGGCGCCGAACTGAACATCCACGGCCTGCGCTCCCTGGAAGACGACAACGGCATGGGTGTGTTCGAATGCCACCTCACCGGCGACGGTATCCAGGCCAGCGCGCGCTTGAACGTATTTCGACCGCCCCAGGCGGCCAACTATTTAGCTGAATCGAAGGACGAAACGCCATGACTGAATCCGTACTGGTCACCGGCTCCAGCCGTGGCATCGGCCGCGCCATTGCCCTGCGCCTGGCCCAGGCCGGCCATGACATCGTGCTGCATTGCCGCAGCGGCCGTGGCGAAGCCGACGCGGTACAGCTCGAGGTCCAAGCCCTGGGGCGCAAGGCACGGGTGCTGCAGTTCGACGTGGCGGATCGCGCTGCATGCAAAGAGATCCTTGAGGCCGATGTGGAGCAGCATGGCGCCTATTACGGCGTGGTGCTCAATGCCGGCCTGACCCGCGACGGCGCCTTTCCTGCCCTGTCGGAAGACGATTGGGATGTGGTGATGCGCACCAACCTGGATGGTTTCTACAACGTGCTGCACCCGGTGATGATGCCGATGATTCGGCGCCGCGCCGCCGGGCGTATCGTGTGCATCACCTCGGTGTCCGGCTTGATCGGCAACCGCGGCCAGGTCAACTACAGCGCGTCCAAAGCCGGCTTGATCGGCGCAGCCAAGGCGCTGGCCATCGAGCTGGGCAAGCGCAAGATCACCGTCAACTGCGTGGCGCCGGGCCTGATCGACACCGCAATGCTGGATGAAAACGTGCCGGTAGAAGAACTGATGAAAATGATCCCGGCCCAACGCATGGGCACGCCGGAAGAAGTCGCTGGCGCAGTGAATTTCCTGATGTCCGCCGAAGCCGGCTATATCACGCGCCAGGTGCTGGCCGTGAACGGGGGCCTGTGCTGATGAAGCGCGTTGTCGTTACCGGCATGGCCGGCGTGACCTCCCTGGGCAGCGACTGGGACACCATCGCCGCCAACTTTCGCGCCAACCGCAGCGGCATCCGGCGCATGGATGAGTGGGACCGTTTCACCGAATTGAATACGCGCCTGGCCGGCCCTATCGACGATTTCGTCGTGCCCGCTCACTGGACGCGCAAGCAGCTGCGCAGCATGGGCCGCGTCTCGCGCCTGGCCGTGTGGGCGGCGGAGCAGGCCTTGCAAGACGCCGGCCTGCTCGGCGACGAGTCGATCAAGGACGGGCGCATGGGCGTGGCCTGTGGTTCGTCCACCGGCAGCACCGATGAGATCAAGGCGTTCGGCAATATGCTGCTCAACTCGGTGGCCGAGGGGCTCAATGCCAACTCCTATGTGCGCATGATGCCCCACACCACGGCGGCGAATATCAGCATCTTCTTTGGCCTCACCGGCCGGCTGATTCCCACCTCCAGCGCCTGCACCAGCGGCAGCCAGGGCATTGGCTACGCCTATGAGGCGATCAAGTTCGGGCGCCTGCCGTTGATGCTCGCAGGCGGCGCGGAAGAGCTGTGCCCCACCGAAGCCATGGTGTTCGATGCGTTGTACGCCACCAGCCTGAAAAACGATGCGCCGCAAACCAGCCCGCGCCCCTACGACAGCGGCCGCGATGGCCTGGTGATCGGTGAAGGTGGCGGCATGTTGGTGCTCGAAGAGCTGGAGCACGCACTCGCGCGAGGCGCGCATATTCACGCGGAGCTGGTTGGCTTCGGCAGCAACGCCGACGGCCAGCACACCACCCGCCCGGAACAGAAAACCATGCGCCGCGCCATGGAGCTGGCCCTGGAAGACGCAGGTCTTGAACCGTCCGCCATCGGCTACGTGAACGGCCATGGCACGGCTACCGATCAGGGCGACATCGCCGAAACCCTGGCCACCAGCAGCCTGTTTGGCAGCCGCATGCCGATCAGTTCGCAGAAGAGTTTCCTGGGGCACACCCTGGGTGCGTGCGGGGCGTTGGAGTCGTGGTTCAGCATCGAGATGATGAACCGCGACCAGTACGTGCATACCTTCAACCTGGACGCGGTCGACCCGCAATGCGGCGAGCTGGACTACCTGCAAGGTGGCTTTCGCCAGATGCACAACGACTACGTGATGAACAACAACTTTGCCTTCGGCGGCGTCAACACCTCGTTGATCTTCCGCCGCTGGAGCTGACTTTTTAATCGACTGGAGAAAACGGAATGTCTTCCCTGCTACGCGCTACCCTGATCACCCTGGCCCTGCTGACCACGGCTGGCTGCACCAGCAAACCGGTGCTCAACACCCAGCACGAGTTGCCGGCCACGAGCTTGGTCAGCGAGGAAAAAATGAAACAGGTGATCGTCGCCGCCCTGCAAAAACGCGAGTGGACGGTACAACGCCTGAGCCCGCAACGGGTACAGGCCGAGATCACCGTACGCGGCCAGTTCTACGCCGCCATCGACATCCGCTACACCCGCAACAGCTACGCCATCACCTACCGCGACAGCCGCGACCTGGGCTACAAGGACGGCAAGATCCATCGCAACTACAACCGTTGGGTGAGCATGCTGGATCGGGATATTTTGGCGGGGTTGCGTACTTACAGCGTGAATCAAGCAAATACTTCACCCCAAAACTGACCCCCTTGTGGCGAGGGAGCTTGCTCCCTCGCCACAGGTTATTGAGCGGCCTTACGCGTCAACAACTCCACAAACCCCTTCGCCATCGGTGTTTGCGCGCCCTTGCGCTGCACCAGCCACACCGCCGTCACCGCCTGCGGGTCGAGCAAGGTGCGATAGACCACGCCATCGATGCGGATGCGCTGGTAGGACGCCGGCAGCACCGATACGCCCAACCCCGCCGCCACCAGCCCAATGATGGTCATTGCTTCCCCTGCCTCTTGGGCAAAGTGCGGGCTGAACCCGGCGTCGCGGGCCAGGTTGAGCAATTGTGCGTACAGGCCGCTGCCGTAACTGCGCGGGAAGAACACAAAAGGCTCCTCGGCCAATTGCTCCAGGTGCAAGCCGCGCTCGCTGCCTTGGGCCAAAGGATGGCCGGCGCTCAGTACCGCGACTAACGGCTCGCGCATCAACTCGATCACGTTCAGTGAGTCGGGCAAGGGCAAAGGCCGCATCAGCCCCACCTGAATCGACTCATCCACCAGCGACTCGGCCACTTGGGTGCTGCTCATTTCTTGCAGGTTGAGGTGTACGGCCGGGAAAGCCTGGCGAAACGCAAAGATCGCCTGGGGAATACTGGAATTGAATGGCGCGGAAGATGTGAAGCCAATCTTCAGTTCGCCGAGTTCGCCCAACTGTGCCCTGCGCGCCACATCCGCTGCCTTGTCGACCTGGGCCAGCACCAGCCGCGCCTCTTGCAGAAACAGGCGCCCGGCCTCGCTCAGCTCGACCCGACGATTGGTACGCTCAAATAACCGCGCCCCCACCTCTTGTTCCAGTGCCTGGATCTGCTGGCTCAAGGGCGGCTGCGAGATGCCCAGCACCTGCGCGGCGCGGCCGAAGTGCAGTTCTTCAGCGACGGCGATGAAGTACCGCAGGTGACGTAATTCCATGCACACCTCATTAGGTCGTAAAACCTATCAAACAGGTCGAACAATATATTGGAAAGAATCATTAGCCAGCTATATTCTTTTTTGCATTGTCAGTCCTGGCAGACTTTCCTCCCCGAGGTCCTCCGTGAATCCTGCTGTTGCTCCACTTGCCCAACACACCCCGCCCTCAGCCCTCGATGAGGTGGTGGCGCAGCTCAACGACGCGTACATCGAAAAGGGCACGCCGATGTTCATGCGCACGGTGCTGGCGCTGTTCTCCGGCGGCTTCGCCACGTTTGCCTTGCTGTATTGCGTGCAGCCGATGATGCCGGCGCTGTCCCACGAGTTCTCTATCAATGCCGCGCAAAGCAGCCTGATTCTTTCCGTTGCGACGGCAATGCTCGCCTGCGGCCTGCTGATCACCGGGCCGATCTCCGACAGGCTGGGGCGCAAGCCGGTGATGGTTGCCGCGTTGTTCTGTGCGGCGCTGGCCACCATCGCCAGCGGCTTGATGCCGAGCTGGGAGGGCATCCTGCTGATGCGCGCGCTGGTGGGCCTGTCCTTGAGCGGCCTGGCCGCCGTGGCCATGACCTACCTCAGCGAAGAGATCCACCCGCAGCACATCGGCCTGGCCATGGGCCTGTACATCGGCGGCAACGCGATTGGCGGCATGAGCGGGCGCCTGATCATCGGCGTGTTGATCGATTTTGTCAGCTGGCACACCGCAATGCTGATCATCGGCGCTCTGGCGTTGATCGCAGCCACGGTGTTCTGGAAGATCCTCCCCGAATCGCGCAACTTCCGCGCCAGCAGCCTCAAGCCGCGCAGCCTGGTGGACGGCTTCGTCATGCACTTCAAGGACGCCGGCCTACCGTGGCTGTTCCTTGAAGCCTTCCTGCTGATGGGCGCCTTCGTGACGATGTTCAACTACATCGGCTATCGCCTGCTCGCCTCCCCCTACGATCTGAGCCAGGCGGTGGTCGGCCTGCTGTCAGTGGTGTACCTCTCGGGCATCTACAGCTCGGCCAAGATCGGCTCCCTGGCCGACCGCCTCGGTCGCCGTCGGGTGCTGTGGGCCACCATCGTGCTGATGCTCGCCGGCATGGCCCTGACGCTGTTCACCCCGCTGTGGTTGGTGGTGCCAGGCATGCTGGTGTTCACCTTCGGCTTCTTCGGCGCCCACTCGGTCGCCAGCAGCTGGATCGGACGCCGCGCAGTGAAAGCCAAGGGGCAGGCGTCGTCGCTGTACCTGTTCTGCTACTACGTGGGGTCGAGCATTGCCGGGACGGCGGGTGGGTTCTTCTGGCACTTTGCCGGGTGGAACGGGATTGGCGGGTTTATCGTCGCGCTGCTGATTGGCGCGTTGCTGGTGGCGTTGAAGCTGGCGAAGTTGCCGCCACTGGGAAATATGCAGACCTGACGCGATTGGCTTTATGTGGGAGCGGGCTTGCTCGCGAATGCGGTGGTCTAGTGACGAATTTGTCGACTGACACTGCGCATTCGCGAGCAAGCCCGCTCCCACATTTGTTTTGTGTTTACCCATGAAAAAGCCCGGCTTCAAGCCGGGCTTTTTCGTCATTCGTGATACTGCGCCGACAGTTCGTGCACTGCGCGCAAGAACGCACCCGCATGCTCCGGGTTCACTTCCGGGGTGATGCCATGGCCGAGGTTGAACACATGGCCGGTGCCTTTGCCGTAGCTGGCCAGGATGCGACCTACTTCGGTACGGATCGCTTCTGGCTTGGCGTACAGCACGGTCGGGTCCATGTTGCCTTGCAGGGCCACCTGGTTGCCGACGCGACGGCGCGCTTCGCCGAGGTCACAGGTCCAGTCCAGGCCCAGTGCATCGGCGCCCGCGTCGGCGATGCTTTCCAGCCACAGGCCGCCGCCCTTGGTGAACATGATCACCGGCACCTTGCGGCCTTCGTGTTCACGGATCAGGCCGCTGACGATCTTGCGCATGTAGGCCAGGGAGAATTCCTGGTACGCCGCCGCCGACAGGTTGCCGCCCCAGGTGTCGAAAATCTGTACCGCTTGGGCGCCCGCCATGATCTGGCCGTTGAGGTAGGAGGTGACCGACTGCGCCAGCTTGTCCAGCAACAGGTGCATGGCTTGCGGGTTGTCGTAGAGCATGGCCTTGGTCTTGCGGAAGTCTTTCGACGAGCCGCCTTCGACCATGTAGGTGGCCAGGGTCCATGGGCTGCCAGAAAAGCCGATCAGCGGCACGCGGCCGTTAAGCTCGCGGCGGATGGTGCTGACAGCGTCCATCACGTAGCCCAGGTCTTTGTGTGGATCAGGGATCGGCAGGGCTTCGATATCGGCCAGGGTGCTGACGACTTTCTTGAAGCGCGGGCCTTCGCCGGTTTCGAAGTACAGGCCTTGGCCCATGGCGTCGGGGATGGTGAGGATATCGGAGAAGAGGATGGCCGCGTCCAGTTGTGGGTAGCGGTCCAGCGGCTGCATCGTGACTTCGCAGGCGAACTCCGGGTTCATGCACAGGCTCATGAAATCGCCCGCATTGGCGCGACTGGCGCGGTATTCCGGCAGGTAGCGACCCGCTTGACGCATCATCCACACCGGGGTGACGTCTACGGGTTGCTTGAGCAGGGCACGAAGGAAACGGTCGTTCTTGAGGGCAGTCATGTCGGCATCCGCAAAAAAAGTGCGGGCATTTTCTCAGAGCGCGACGCAAAAGGCACGGAATGCACCGTGCCTTTTGTCTATCGGGTCAATTTGTCGCGGCGGCTGGCATTACACATCTCAATGTGAAACGAGGTTTATGTGGGAGCTGGCTTGCCTGCGATAGCAATAGTGAATTCACCGCCGCCATCGCAGGCAAGCCAGCTCCCACAGTTGACCCTGTTTCAAATCAGACTTGCAGGTAGTCCAGGATGCCTTCGGCGGCGTTACGGCCTTCGAAGATCGCAGTGACCACCAGGTCAGACCCGCGCACCATGTCGCCACCGGCGAAGATCTTCGGGTTGCTGGTCTGGTGCTTGTACTGGCCTTGTTCCGGGGCTACAACGCGGCCCTGGCTGTCGGTCTGGATTTCGAACTGCTCAAACCACGGCGCCGGGCTTGGGCGGAAGCCGAAGGCGATGACCACGGCGTCGGCCGGGATGATCTCTTCGGAACCCGGAATCGGCTCGGGGCTGCGACGGCCACGGGCGTCCGGTTCGCCGAGACGGGTCTCGACCACCTTCACACCTTCCACACGGTCTTCACCGACGATGGCGATCGGCTGGCGGTTGTAGAGGAATTTCACGCCTTCTTCCTTGGCGTTCTTCACCTCTTTGCGCGAGCCGGGCATGTTGGCTTCGTCACGGCGATAAGCACAGGTCACCGACTTGGCGCCCTGGCGGATCGACGTGCGGTTGCAGTCCATCGCGGTGTCACCACCGCCCAGCACCACGACCTTTTTGCCCTTCATGTCGACGAAATCTTCCGGCGACTTTTCAAAGCCCAGGTTGCGGTTGACGTTGGCGATCAGGAAGTCGAGCGCGTCATACACCCCCGGCAAGTCCTCACCGGCAAAGCCGCCCTTCATGTAGGTGTAGGTGCCCATGCCCATGAACACCGCATCGTATTCGGCGAGCAGTTGCTCCATGGTGATGTCTTTGCCGATTTCGGTATTGAGGCGGAACTCGATACCCATGCCGGTGAACACTTCACGACGGTGGCTCAGTACGGTTTTTTCCAGCTTGAACTCAGGAATACCGAAGGTCAGCAAACCACCGATTTCCGGGTTTTTGTCGAACACCACCGGGGTCACGCCGCCACGCACCAACACGTCGGCACACCCAAGGCCCGCCGGGCCCGCCCCGATGATCGCGACGCGCTTGCCGGTCGGCTTGACCTTGGACATGTCCGGGCGCCAGCCCATGGCGAACGCGGTGTCGGTGATGTACTTCTCCACCGAGCCGATGGTTACCGCGCCGAAGCCGTCGTTGAGGGTACAGGCCCCTTCACACAAACGGTCTTGCGGGCACACCCGGCCGCAGACTTCCGGCAGGGTGTTGGTCTGGTGCGACAGCTCGGCGGCGGCGAGGATGTTGCCTTCGGCCACCAGTTTGAGCCAGTTGGGAATGAAGTTGTGCACCGGGCACTTCCATTCGCAATACGGGTTACCGCACCCCAGGCAGCGGTGGGCCTGGTCGGCCGAGTGCTGGGGTTTGAAGGGTTCGTAGATTTCCACGAACTCTTTCTTGCGTTGACGCAACAGTTTCTTCTTCGGATCTTTGCGCCCGACATCGATGAACTGGAAGTCGTTATTCAGACGTTCAGCCATGTTAAAACCTCATCAAACTGTTCAGACGCATATCACTGCGGGTTGGCACGGATGCTGGAAAGCAACGATTTCAGGTTGGCAGCCTTGGGCTTGACCAGCCAGAAACGACGCAGGTAATCATCGAGGTTTTCAGCGAGGTTACGACCCCATTCGCTGCCGGTTTCCTCGACGTACTCGTCCAGCACGTGCTGCAAGTGGTTCCGGTAGGATTCCATGGCTTCGCCGCTGATGCGCTGGATCTCGACCAACTCGTGGTTGACCTTGTCGACGAAGGTGTTGTCCTGGTCGAGCACGTAGGCGAAACCGCCGGTCATGCCCGAACCGAAGTTGTAACCGGTCTTGCCCAGTACCGCGACAAAGCCTCCGGTCATGTACTCGCAGCAGTGATCGCCAGTGCCTTCCACCACGGTGTGGGCACCGGAGTTACGCACGGCGAAACGCTCGCCAGCAGTACCTGCGGCAAACAGCTTGCCACCGGTGGCGCCGTACAGGCAGGTGTTGCCGATGATGGCACTGTCCTGGGTCTTGTACACGCTGCCAGCCGGCGGAACGATGACCAGCTTGCCGCCGGTCATGCCCTTGCCCACGTAGTCGTTGGCGTCGCCTTCCAGGTACATGTGCAGGCCACCGGCGTTCCACACGCCGAAGCTCTGGCCCGCAGTGCCCTTGAAGCGGAAGGTGATCGGCGCTTTCGCCATGCCCTGGTTGCCGTGCTTGCGCGCGATTTCGCCGGAGATGCGTGCGCCGATGGAACGGTCGCAGTTGCAGATATCCAGGGCAAATTCGCCACCGCTGGCGTCGTTGATCGAGGAGCCGGCCATTTCGACCATTTTCTCGGCCAGCAGGCCTTTATCGAACGGTGGGTTGCGGTCCACTTGGCAGAACTGTGGCTTGTCTGCCGGGATGTGATCGCTGCCCAACAGCGGCGTGAGGTCCAGATGCTGTTGCTTGGCGGTCTGGCCTTCGAGGATGTCCAACAGGTCGGTGCGACCGATCAGCTCTTCCAGCGAGCGTACACCCAGCTTGGCCAGCCACTCACGGGTCTCTTCGGCGACGTAGGTGAAGAAATTCACCACCATGTCGACGGTGCCGATGTAGTGATCCTTGCGCAGTTTTTCGTTCTGAGTCGCCACGCCGGTGGCGCAGTTGTTCAGGTGGCAGATGCGCAGGTATTTGCAGCCCAGGGCGATCATGGGCGCGGTGCCGAAGCCGAAGCTTTCGGCGCCGAGGATTGCGGCCTTGATCACATCGAGGCCGGTTTTCAGGCCGCCGTCGGTCTGTACCCGCACCTTGCCGCGCAGGTCGTTACCGCGCAGGGTCTGGTGGGTTTCGGCCAGGCCGAGCTCCCAGGGTGCGCCAGCGTACTTGATCGAGGTCAGCGGCGAAGCGCCGGTGCCACCGTCGTAGCCGGAGATGGTGATCAGGTCGGCATAGGCCTTGGCCACACCGGCTGCGATGGTGCCGACGCCGGCTTCTGCCACCAGCTTCACCGAGACCAGGGCCTGCGGGTTGACTTGTTTGAGGTCGAAGATCAGCTGCGACAAGTCTTCAATCGAGTAGATGTCGTGGTGCGGCGGTGGCGAAATCAGGGTCACGCCCGGTACGGCGTAACGCAGCTTGGCGATCAGGCCGTTGACTTTGCCGCCTGGCAGTTGCCCGCCCTCACCCGGCTTGGCGCCTTGGGCCACCTTGATCTGCAGCACTTCGGCGTTGACCAGGTACTCCGGAGTCACACCGAAACGGCCGGTGGCCACCTGCTTGATCTTCGAGCTTTTGAGCGTGCCGTAGCGCGCCGGGTCTTCGCCGCCTTCGCCGGAGTTGGAACGCGCACCCAGGCGGTTCATGGCTTCGGCCAGGGCCTCGTGAGCTTCCGGCGACAAGGCGCCCAGGGAAATACCGGCGGAGTCAAAGCGCTTGAGGATCGACTCCAGCGGCTCGACCTGGCTGATGTCCATCGGCGTGTCCAGGGTCTTCACCTTGAACAGGTCGCGGATCATCGACACCGGGCGGTTATCCACCAGGCTCGTGTATTCCTTGAACTTGGCGTAGTCGCCCTGTTGCACGGCGGCTTGCAGGGTGTTGACCACGTCCGGGTTGTAGGCGTGGTATTCGCCACCGTGCACGAACTTGAGCAGGCCACCCTGCTGGATCGGCTTGCGCGCGCTCCAGGCCTCCAAGGCCAGGGCTTTCTGCTCGGCTTCGATGTCGACGAAACGCGCACCCTTGATGCGACTCGGTACGCCACGGAAACTCAGCTCGCAGACTTCTTCGGACAAGCCGATGGCTTCGAACAACTGCGCGCCACGGTACGAGGTGACGGTGGAGATACCCATCTTCGACAGGATCTTCAGCAGGCCCTTGGTGATGCCCTTGCGGTAGTTCTTGAACACCTCGTAGAGGTCGCCCAGCACTTCACCGGTACGGATCAGGTCACCCAGCACTTCGTACGCGAGGAACGGGTACACCGCCGAGGCGCCGAAACCGATCAGCACCGCAAAGTGATGCGGGTCGCGGGCGGTGGCGGTTTCCACGAGGATGTTGGAGTCGCAACGCAGGCCTTTTTCGGTCAAGCGGTGGTGCACCGCACCGGTCGCCAGGGACGCGTGGATCGGCAACTTGCCAGGCGCAATGTGGCGGTCGGTCAGTACGATCTGGGTACGACCGGCGCGCACGGCCTCTTCAGCCTGGTCAGCAACGTTACGCACCGCGGCTTCAAGGCCCAGGCTCTCGTCGTAGTTCAGGTCGATGATCTGGCGGTCGAAGCCTGGACGCTCCAGGGTCATCAGCGAACGCCATTTGGCCGGGGAAATGACCGGCGAGCTGAGGATCACGCGCGAGGCATGCTCAGGCGATTCCTGGAAGATGTTGCGCTCGGCGCCGAGGCACACTTCCAGGGACATCACGATGGCTTCACGCAGCGGGTCGATCGGTGGGTTGGTCACCTGGGCGAACTGCTGGCGGAAATAGTCGTACGGCGTGCGCACGCGCTGGGACAGCACGGCCATTGGCGTGTCGTCTCCCATGGAGCCGACGGCCTCGTAGCCTTGCTCACCAAGCGGGCGCAGCACCTGGTCGCGCTCTTCGAACGTGACCTGGTACATCTTCATGTATTGCTTGAGCTGGTCGACGTCGTAGAAAGCCGAACCGTGGTCGTTGTCTTCCATGGTCGCCTGGATGCGCAGGGCGTTCTTGCGCAGCCATTGCTTGTACGGGTGACGCGACTTCAAACGGTTGTCGATGGCGTCAGTGTCGAGGATCTGCCCGGTTTCGGTGTCCACGGCCAGGATCTGGCCAGGGCCCACACGGCCTTTGGCGATCACGTCTTCCGGCTTGTAGTCCCACACGCCGATTTCCGAGGCGAGGGTGATGAAACCGTTGGTGGTGGTCACCCAACGCGCCGGGCGCAGGCCGTTACGGTCGAGCAGGCACACCGCGTAGCGGCCGTCGGTCATGACCACGCCGGCCGGGCCGTCCCACGGCTCCATGTGCATCGAGTTGTACTCGTAGAACGCACGCAGGTCCGGGTCCATGGTCTCGACGTTCTGCCACGCAGGCGGAATGATCATGCGCACGCCACGGAACAGGTCGATGCCGCCGGTGACCATCAGCTCGAGCATGTTGTCCATGCTGGAGGAGTCGGAACCCACGCGGTTGACCAGCGGGCCGAGTTCTTCGAGGTCCATCAAATCGTTGGCGAACTTGGTGCGACGAGCCTGGGCCCAGTTGCGGTTGCCGGTGATGGTGTTGATCTCGCCGTTGTGGGCGAGGAAGCGGAATGGCTGGGCCAGCGGCCATTTCGGCAGGGTGTTCGTGGAGAAGCGCTGGTGGAACACGCAGATCGCGGTTTGCAGGCGCTCATCGCTCAGGTCTGGATAGAAGGCGGTGAGGTCCGCCGGCATCATCAGGCCTTTATAAATGATGGTCTTGTGGGAAAAGCTGCAGATGTAGTGGTCGGTGTCGGCGGCGTTGAGCACCGACGAACGACGACGGGACGTGAACAGCTTGATCGCCATGTCCTGGTCGCTCAGGCCATCGCCTGCGATGAACACTTGTTCAATCTGCGGCAGGCGCTCCAGGGCCAGGCGGCCGAGCACGCTGGTGTCGATGGGCACTTTGCGCCAGCCGACAATCTGCAGGCCGGCGGCGGCGATCTCGCGGTTCATGTTCTCGCGAGCGGCTTCGGCTTTTACCGGGTCCTGGTTGAAAAACACCATACCCACGGCGTACTGCTTGGGCAGTTCGACCGCAAATTGCTCTTGGGCGACAGCGCGCAGGAACTGGTCGGGCTTTTGAATCAGCAAGCCACAGCCGTCACCGGTCTTGCCGTCGGCGTTGATCCCACCGCGGTGGGTCATGCAGGTCAGGGCCTCGATGGCCGTTTGCAAAAGGGTATGACTGGGTTCGCCCTGCATGTGGGCTATCAGGCCGAAACCGCAGTTATCCTTGAATTCATCGGGTTGGTACAGACCTGCTTTCATAGACACTTTCTCACCAGGCTGCCTCTTTTACCGAGGCAAATTTCTTTTCAATTCAACCGGTTACCTTCCACGCCGAACGTACGCCGGCTTAGCGGGGGCAAAAGGGAGGTCATTGTACACACCGACACAGACGCTCACAAATTTAGCGACGAAATGTCGCAAATCTATGTCGCATTTATGAAAGGTTTAAAGCGATATGCTGTGCTAGTCAAAACTTTTTTAATTCTGACCGCTACGACTCAAAAGCTACTGTGGCGCAGACACCACAAAGCGCGCGGCCTGTAAGGGCAGCACGCACTTGCGGATTTTTTTGAGGTGCCGGGAGGGCGGCCTGGGTAAGGCCGCCGGATCTTCAGCGAGTTGCTGCCAGTTCTTGTTGAACGCTGGCAACAGTGCGAGGCCAAGGTTTACCAGCCTGAACCTTCGCTGGCAAGGCTTTGATGGCAGAATCGGCTGCGGCGCGGCTTGGGAAGCTGCCGTAGGTGATCACGTAGAGAGGCTTGCCGTTGAGCACTTTCTTGAAATAACGGTACTGGCCGCCCTGCTCTTTGACGAATGCCTGGGCGTTGGCTTCGGAGCTGGTGCCGAGGATCTGTACCACAAAGTTGCCGGTAGGTTGGCTGCTGTACCAGCTGCTGCCAGCAGCGCCGGCCTTGGCAACGGTGGCGGCTGGTTTTTCCGCAGGCTTGGCGGCCGGGGCTGGTTTGGCGGCTGGTGCCGGTGCAACAGGCTTGGCCACCGGAGCAGGCTTGGCGGTAGCAACGGTCGGCGCCGGCGTCGGAGCAGGCTTGGCGACCGGAGCAACCGGCGTCGCTGGCACACCGGCCGGTACGCCTGCAGGTGGCGCGGTGGTGGTCACGGTTGGCGGCGTAGCGCTGGAGCCTTCCACCGGCACGCCATCGTCACCTTCGGAGATGCCGCCAGCTTCTTCGGCCAGCGGGCCGCGCATCACAGGTTGGCCGACCATCGGCAGGTTGGTCGGTTGGCCGGAGTTGGCAAATTCGACGTTTGGCGTGGGCTTGCCCAGTGGCAACTGCGCCTGTTCGGTTGGCGCGCCGGTGGTTGTCGGTGCTTTGTTACGGCCCGGGATCAACCAGGCGGCGGCAACAGCGACCACAACAACGGCGGAAATAGCCAATACGTGCTTCTTAGGCATAGTGAACCCCATCTTTGGACGCTTGACCGCAGAGCGGCTGGCAATCATGGCTTCGATCATGGCATCGCGGGCAACCTGGTTGATGTTTCCAGGCCAGCCATCGGAGCTTTCGTGAATATCAGAGATCTGCGCAGCGGTGAAAAGTTCGATACCCGCCCCGGCGCCTTCAAGGCGCTGTGCCAGGTATTCGCGGGTTTCTTCCTCTTCGTACGGCTGCAACTCGATGACGTGGAACAGCTCCTGCTCACCACTGATCTGCTCCAGATCGGCGATCAGCGACGACTCACCGAACAGGAACACATGCGGGCGACCTTCCGGCGTACCCGCCGCCAGCGCCAGCAGCGCTTCGAGGGCGGACTCGTCGAGCTGCTCGGCATCGTCTACCAGCAGGTAGACTTCCTGGCCGGTCAGGCCCAACTGCACCACTTGCTTGAGAATCGCGTTCGGCTCGGCATTGGAGACGTCCAACGCCTGCGCCACCTGGCGCAGTACGCCGGCCGCATCACCGGCACCGCGGGCCGATACCACCACACTCTGCACCGATTGTTTGTTGGTGCTGGCCACCAGCGCCTGGCGCAGCAAGGTCTTGCCGCTGCCCAGAGGGCCGGTGACCACCAGCAGCAGCTGGCTGTAGCGCGCGAGGTGATGCAACTGCCCAAGCACCGGCTTGCGCTGGGCGGGGAAGAATTTGAAACCCGGCACCCGTGGAGCGAAGGGGTCGTGGCTCAAGTGGTAATGGCCGAGGAACGCCTCGTCGGCATGCAAACTAGTCATCGGGTCTTATTAACCTTTGAGCTGGGCCAGGGCGCGGTAATCCGCTCCCAGCGTGGCCTGTAGAATCTCTTTTGGATAATCGTCGGTCACCACGGCTTCGCCCATGTGGCGCAGCAGTACCAGTCGAAGTCGACCGTCGATCACTTTCTTGTCTATCGCCATATGTTCAAGGAAATCCGCCTCGGTCATCTCCGCAGGCGGAACAACCGGCAAACCGGCGCGCTGGAACAGGCGGATACCGCGATCACGCTCTTGGGCGCTGATCCAGCCCAGGCGCTGCGACATGTCCAATGCCATCACGGTGCCAGCCGCTACGGCTTCCCCATGCAACCACACACCATAGCCCATGTGCGTTTCGATCGCATGGCCGAAGGTGTGGCCCAGGTTCAGCGTGGCCCGCACGCCAGACTCGCGCTCGTCGGCGTTGACCACCAGCGCCTTGGCCGCGCAGGAGCGGGAAATCGCTTCGGTGAGCGCCACCTGGTCGAGGCCGCGCAAGGCGTCCATGTGCTCTTCCAGCCAGGTCAGGAACGGCTCATCGCAGATCAGCCCGTACTTGATGACTTCCGCCAGGCCCGCCGACAACTCGCGCGGCGGCAAGGTGTTGAGGGTAGCGGTGTCGATCAGAACAGCTTGGGGCTGATAGAACGCGCCGACCATGTTCTTGCCCAGCGGGTGGTTGATACCGGTCTTGCCGCCCACCGACGAGTCGACCTGGGACAGCAAGGTGGTCGGCACCTGGATAAAGTCCACGCCGCGCTGGTAGCAGGCCGCAGCAAAACCGGCCATATCGCCAATCACACCGCCGCCCAGGGCGACCACGGTGGTTCGACGGTCATGGCGCGCGGTCAGCAGGCCATCAAAGATCAGTTGCAGGGTTTCCCAGTTTTTGTGGGCTTCGCCGTCAGGCAACACCACGGAGATCACCGAGTACGCCGCCAGGCTGCGGCTCAAACGCTCAAGATACAGCGGCGCGACCGTTTCGTTGGAGATGATCGCCACCTGCCGGCCGGCAATATGCGGCGCAAGCAGTTCGGGCTGGTCCAACAGACCTGCGCCAATGTGGATCGGGTAGCTGCGCTCGCCTAGATCGACCTTAAGTGTCTGCATGTGTCCCCGCGTTGAAGATGGAGTGACGACCGGCACTGTCGATATCTCGACACCGCCTGGTGGCTCTACGCCATACCTTACAAGGTGATGGCGCGCCGCCGAGAATAGCGCATTTCGGGCCAGGCTTTAACGGGGTGGCAACCGTTGCAGGCGCTCAAGGATGTCGAGTACGACCATCCGAGGTGGCCGCTCATCGGTTTCTACCACCAGATCGGCGATTTCCCGATACAGCGGATCGCGCAGCGCCAGCAGGTCCCGCAGGGTTTTGGCCGGGTCGGCGGTGCGCAGCAACGGGCGATTGCGATCACGGGCGGTACGGCCCACCTGCTGTTCGACCGATGCGTGCAAATACACCACGCGACCACCAGCATGCAGCGCCCGACGGTTTTCATCGCGCATGACGGCGCCACCGCCAGTCGCCAATACCACGCCATCGCAGCCGCACAGCTCGGCAATCATCGCCTGCTCGCGGTCACGAAAGCCCAGCTCGCCTTCTTTATCGAAGATCCATGGGATATTGGCACCCGTGCGCAATTCAATTTCCTTGTCGGAATCTTTGAACGGCAGGCGCAGCTCTTTGGCCAGCAAACGGCCGATGGTGCTTTTTCCAGCCCCCATCGGCCCTACAAGAATCAAATTTCGCACAGAATCAACGACTCACAGCAATCGCCTGGTTATTCATGATACGCGGAGTCAGGAATACCAGCAGCTCGGATTTTTTCTCCGCCAGCACATCGCGCCGGAAAAGGCGGCCAAGATACGGCACATCGCCCAAAAATGGCACTTTATCTACCACTTTGCTTTGGGTATTGGAGAAAACCCCGCCAATGACGATGGTCTCGCCATCCCTGACCAGAACCTTGGCGTTGACCTCGTTTTTCTTGATCGGCGGCACGTCATTGAGGCGGTTCAGGTAGTCGGGCTCATCCTTGGTGACCTTGACCGCCATGATCACATGGTCGTCGGGGGTGATTTGCGGCGTCACCTCCAGCGACAGCGAAGCCTCTTTGAACGACACCGAGGTGGCGCCCTGGGAGGTGGATTCCTGGTAAGGAATCTCGGTGCCTTTGAGGATGCGTGCAGTCTCTTTGTCGGAGGTGACGACCTTGGGTTGCGAGACGATTTCACCGTTGCCGGTTTTTTCCATGGCGGTCAGCTCAAGGTCCAGCAACAGGTTGTCGGTGATGTAGGCGATCCCCAGGCCCGAGGTTCCGGCCAGCGACCCCAAGTCGACAAAGGGTGAACTGGGCGGGTTTTGCGGCGGCTCGGCGCCGTCTGCCTGCGGCTTGGCAATACCACCAACACCGCCGCCGCCACGGGTGATCCGCCCGCCCCAGCGCACACCCAGGCTTTTGTCGTAGTCGACATTGGCCTCCACAATCCGCGCCTCGATCATCACCTGGCGTACCGGGATATCCAACTGCGCCACGATGCGCCGCAGTTCTTCGAGCCGCTCGCCAGTCTGGTAGGCAATGATGTTGTTGGTGCGATCATCCACCGCCACCGAACCGCGCTCATCGGTGGCGCCCTCAAAGCCGGTGACCGACTGAAACAACTTGGCCAGGTCGGCGGCCTTGGCGTAATTGACCTGCAGCAGCTCCCGCCGCAAGGGCGCGAGCTCAGCCATCTGCTTGCGCGACTCCAGTATCAACAGCTCGCGAGCGGCCAACTCATCGGCGGGCGCCACCAGCAACACGCCCGCCTTGACCCGCTTGTCCAGCCCCTTGGTTTGCAGCACCAGGTCCAGCGCCTGGTCCCAGGGCACATCCTTGAGCCGCAGAGTGATCGAGCCCTGCACCTCATCGCTGGTCACCAGGTTGAGCCCGGCGACATCGGCGATTTGCTGCAATACCGCGCGCAGGTCGATGTCCTGGAAGTTCAGAGTCAGTTTGGCGCCTGTATAGCTGACCGACGAGGCACTGTCGGGCGGCGGCAGTTGGATCAGCTCCAGGCGATTGGGCACAGCAGTAGCCATCGGTGCCGTGAACGCTATCCATAGCGCCACACCGAAGGACGAGAAGGTCCTTTTCATTGTTTGATTCCGTTATGAGTTGACGTTCAGCACAAGGGTTCGCGGGCGTTGCAACCAAGCGCCCTGTCCATCGGGAAACAGCTCCACCAGCTCGACAGCCGCATCTTGGATGGCCGTGACCTGGCCATGATCCGGCCCCAGGTAATCACCCACCGCCAGTCGATACACCCTGGCTCCAGCGCGCAGCAAGGCGAAAGCCTGCATACCCCTGGACAGCGTGCCGACCATTTCGAACTGTTCCAGGCGCATACCCTCCAACAGCCCCCGTGGCCGGGTGAAATCCGGTGCAAGAGCGGGCCGGCCAGGCACATGGGCTGCCTGCAAGGCAGGCGGCTTGAACGGGTCGCGCAGGGACGAGGGCTCGTAGATAAATAGCGACCCGGGGTCGAGTACCTGACGGGCCTTGCCGTTTTGCAGGGGGCTGCGATAGGTCTTGGCGAGCATGTCCAGACGCAGCAAGGCGCCCTGATGCCCAAGCGTAACGTCCTGCACGGTGACCACCCGAGGCAACCCACCCAAGGCACTGACAAACGTCGCCAGGTCGTGGTAAGCCCCGGAGGCGCTTATCTGCATGGGTTGTTCGATATAAAGCTGGCGAGGCATTTCATCCAGCACACTGATGCCTTCGACCCACACCCCATGGGCAGCCGCCAGCCGGGCGAGGTCTTCCAGCACGGCAGGCACCTCGGACTCGCCGGGCAATTGCCCGAGAAGGCTGGCAACCTTGTCTTCCATACTCCGCACCTGCTGGGTGCGCAGCTCAAGGCTGGCGGCCAAGCCGGTCTTTTCTGTGAGTTGCTGCTGCAGCGCCTGCTCCCGTGCCTCAAGCCCGTGCAATCGCTCCCGCTGCGGCCCCCCATGCGAAACCTCGCCTATCGCCAGCACCAGGCCGGCCAGCGCACAGCCAAGCAGCACCTTGCCCGGCAGGGACCATTTAGCAGCGTTGTCAGAGAGCGTGGAAAAGTCGAGCCTAGGCAGGCTCATGGTTGCGCCTCGCTGGATTCCCCCTGGCGCACCATCAGCTGGAATTCACTTTCGCCGCGCGCTCCTTCGGCCTGCACGCGCTGCAGACGGGTCGAACTGGAGCCCTGGGCTGGCTTGAGCTGCTGCATCAAACGGGCGATATCCTGGTTGCTTTCAGCTGTGCCGCGGATGCTGATGGTGTCGCCGTTCGCAACCACCTCATGCAGATGGACACCTTCAGGCACCGAGCGAGCCAATTGCTCGAACAATCGGGCCCCGGAAGAGCGGGCATCGTGCAGGTCCTGCACCACCTTCATGCGTTCGGCCAGTTGCTGGCTTCGCTCCTGAAGGTCGTCGATGGTTTTGATGCGCGAGTCCTGGGTGGCGATGTGCTCTTCCAGGCGGCTGTTGCGGCTTACCTGCCGGTCTATCGCCTGGTCGATCACTTGATCAGCCAACCACAGTGCCGCGAGCGCCACGCAGGCAAAGGCCAGCAATAGCACCAACAGGTATTTGCGCCTGCGCTGCGCCAGGGCCTGGCGCCAAGGCAAAAGATTGATTCGTGTCATCCAGCGAAACTCCTCAGGGCCAGCCCGCAAGCCACTCCCATCCCTTGGGCATCCAAGGCCCATTGTGCACCATCGACTCTATGACCCGGCGTGAAGCTGGCAAAATCCTGAAGGCTAGCGCGCTGCAATGCAAACCCTTCTACATCGACCACTCGCGGCACCAGCCCCGCCATGGCCAAAACCGCCTCGCGCGCTTCGACCTGCTCGCGCAGGCACGCCGCCAGCATCACCTCTACCCACTGCGGGCCTTGAACCGATGGCCCTTGAACCTGAAAGTCGATGGCCACTTCATCCAATGGATAAGGGATGAACTGGTCAGCCTCCATCTGGATCTTCCAGGCCATTTCCTCGTCGCTGAGGCCGGCGTCCATGTCAATCAGCCGGGTAATCACCGACGGGCCTGCAACCGCCACGGCGGCGTAGCGGGCAGAGGACCCCAGGCGCGACAGTGCCTGTTGCAGCACGAGGCCCACACACTCCAGGTCCAGCAGGGTGCCGTCGACCACCGCGTGGGGTGGCAGCACTTGCGTGACATAGCCCTGGACGCTGAAACCGCCGGATGAACGGCCCAGTTCGATCAGCTTGATACCGCTGTCATTGATATCGACCCCCAACACCGTGTCGACTTTTCGCCTGAAAAATCCCTTTCCCATAAAACTCCCCAAAACTTTCCCTGTCATACCGGCTGTCATCTCGCCTGATTGCTGCCAGGCACCTTGCATTCGGTCGGCTTGTTCAAGGCTCGCGAATGACGCCCCAAGCCGAAAAATGCTTTAATGCCCAGCGTTTTTTCCCGCTTTTTATCTGCTGCCCGGGTCGATCCATCGTTTGCCATGTATGCCCCGACGCGTAACTCTTTCTTTTCTCTGGAAATCCAAAAGCCTTGATTCGTCTGCTGAAGTTTTTCGGGTACTCCATTGTCGCCATCGTCTGCGGGCTGCTGCTCGTATTCAGCGGGGCCTACCTCTACCTTAGTCCGGGTTTGCCCTCCGTAGAGGCCCTCAGAAGTATCCAGTTGCAGATTCCTTTGCGGGTCTACAGCAGCGATGAAAAACTGATCGCGGAGTTCGGCGAAATGCGCCGCACACCGATCCGTTTTGCCGACATTCCGCCCAATTTCATCAGCGCTTTGCTGTCTGCCGAAGACGATAATTTCGCCAACCACTACGGCGTAGACCCCAGCAGCCTGGTGCGTGCAGCCACGCAATTGGTAAAAAGCGGACACATTCAATCCGGCGGCAGCACCATCACCATGCAGGTGGCGAAGAACTTCTTCCTTACCAGCGAGCGCAGCTTTTCCCGCAAGGCCACTGAAATCCTGCTGGCGCTGCAGATCGAACGCCAGCTGACTAAGGATGAAATCCTCGAGCTGTACGTCAACAAGATCTACCTGGGCAACCGCGCCTACGGCATCGAGGCCGCGTCCCAGGTTTACTACGGCAAGTCGATTCGTGACGCCAGCCTGGCGCAGATGGCCATGATTGCCGGCCTGCCCAAGGCACCGTCGCGCTTCAACCCGCTGGCCAACCCGGCGCGCAGTAAAGAACGCCGCGACTGGATCCTGGGCCGCATGTACAAGCTGGGCAAGATCGACCAGGCCGCTTATGAAAGCGCCGTGGCCGAGCCGCTGAACGCCAGCTATCACGTGCCGACGCCGGAAGTGAATGCACCCTATATCGCCGAAATGGCCCGCGCCGAGATGGTGGGTCGTTATGGCAGCGAGGCCTACACCGAAGGTTTCCGCGTGACCACGACGGTGCCGAGCGACTTGCAGGAAATCGCCAACCATTCGGTACATGAAGGCCTGATCACTTATGACCAGCGTCACGGATACCGCGGCCCCGAGTCGCGCCTGCCAGGCAAGACCCTGAGTGCCTGGACCACCGAATTGGGCAAACAGCGTTCGATCAGCGGCCTGGACCCGGCCATCGTCACCCAGGTATCCAAAGACGGTATCCAAGTGCTGACCCGCTCTGGGGAAGCCCATGTAGCCTGGGACAGCATGAAGTGGGCGCGTCCGTTCCTGAACACCAACAGCATGGGCCCGATGCCCAAGCAGCCCTCCGACGTGGCCCAGGTGGGTGATTTGATCCGCGTGCAACGCCAGAAGGATGACAGCCTCAAATTCAGCCAGGTGCCGCTCGCCCAGGGCGCCCTGGTGTCCCTGGACCCGCAGAACGGTGCGATCCGCGCACTGGTCGGCGGCTTTGCCTTCGAGCAGAGCAACTACAACCGCGCCACCCAGGCCAAGCGTCAGCCGGGCTCCAGCTTCAAGCCGTTCGTCTACAGTGCCGCGCTGGACAACGGCTACACCGCCGCCAGCCTGGTCAACGACGCGCCCATCGTGTTTGTCGATGAATACCTGGACAAGGTCTGGCGCCCGAAGAACGACACCAACACGTTCCTCGGCCCGATCCGCATCCGCGAGGCGCTGTACAAGTCGCGCAACCTGGTGTCGATCCGCCTGTTGCAGGCGATGGGCGTGGGCAAGACCATCGACTACATGACGCGCTTTGGCTTTGCCAAGTCGGACCTGCCACCGAACCTGTCCCTGGCCCTGGGGACCGCGACCCTCACGCCGATGGAAATCGCCACCGGCTGGAGCACCTTTGCCAACGGCGGCTACAAGATCGCGCCGTACCTGATCGACAAGATCGAAAGCCGAAATGGCGATACCCTGTTCACCGCCAACCCGCCACGGGTACCCGGCGACGTGGTCAATGGCGTGGCCGCTACCGACGGGCTGGCGGCACCGAGCAACGGCGGTATCACCATCGAGCCGACGCCAGGTACGCCAGCGGCCGCAAACGCCGGCGCACCCGCCGAACCGCAAGCGCCAGCAGTTGCCGAGCGCATCGTGGATGGCCGTACCACCTATATCCTCAACAGCATCCTGCAAGACGTGATCAAGAAGGGCACCGGCCGCCGCGCACTGGCCCTGGGCCGTGCGGATATCGCCGGCAAGACCGGTACCACCAACGAATCCAAGGACGCCTGGTTCTCCGGTTACAACGGCGACTACGTGACCACCGTGTGGACCGGCTATGACCAACCGGAAAGCCTGGGCCGCCGCGAATTCGGTGGCACCGTCGCCCTGCCGATCTGGATGAGCTACATGGGCGCAGCCTTGAAGGACAAGCCGCTGCACACCCAGCCGGAACCGGAAGGCATCCTTAGCCTGCGCATCGATCCCATCAGTGGCCGCGCGGCTTCGCCAAGCACGCCGAATGCGTACTTCGAGCTGTTCAAGAGTGAAGACACGCCGCCGTCGGTCAACGAACTGGGCAACGGTGTAGTGCCGGGCAGCCCGCTGCCGGCGGATGAAGGCGCGCCGATCGATTTGTTCTAACGGGTTCTGCAGCCTGGCATAGACCTAATGTGGGAGCGGGCTTGCTCGCGAATGCGGTGTATCAGCTACTGGATTTATTGAATGACACTCCGCATTCGCGAGCAAGCCCGCTCCCACACTTGGATCCGCACAAGACTCGCGTGAATCGCAAGCCACAAAAAAGCCCCGACTCATTCGAGCCGGGGCTTTTTGTTGGTGCGCTACAACAGCTTAGCCGTTGAACACATCATCCACGCTTTGCAGCGGGTAGTTCTTCGGATACGGCAGGGTGGCCACACCGGTCTCGATAGCGGCCTTGGCCACGGCATCGGAGATCAGGGTGATCAGGCGCTTGTCCATTGGTTTTGGAATGATGTACTCACGACCGAATTCCAGCTTGGCGCCACCGTAGGCGTCGCACACGTCCTGAGGTACCGGCAGCTTGGCCAGTTCACGCAGGGCGTTGGCAGCGGCCACTTTCATCTCTTCGTTGATGCGCTTGGCGCGAACGTCCAGGGCACCACGGAAGATGAACGGGAAGCCCAATACGTTGTTGACCTGGTTCGGGTAGTCCGAACGGCCGGTGGCCATGATCACGTCGCTGCGGGTGGCGTGGGCCAGCTCAGGCGCGATTTCCGGGTCCGGGTTGGAGCAGGCGAACACGATAGGGTTCGGCGCCATGGACTTGAGGCCTTCAGCGCTCAGCAGGTTCGGGCCGGACAGGCCAACGAACACGTCGGCACCGTCGAGGGCGTCAGCCAGGGTGCGCTTGGAGGACGGGTGGGCAAACATCGCCTTGTACTGGTTCAGGTCGGTACGCTCGGACTGGATCACGCCCTTGCTGTCGACCATGTAGATGTTTTCCAGCTTGGCGCCCATGCTGATGATCAGCTTCATGCAGGAAATGGCCGCGGCACCGGCGCCCAGGCAGACGATTTTCGCCTCGCTCAGGGTTTTGCCAGCAATTTCCAGGGCGTTGATCATGCCGGCTGCGGTAACGATCGCGGTGCCGTGCTGGTCATCGTGGAATACCGGAATGTCGCACTGCTCGATCAGGGCCTTTTCGATCTCGAAGCACTCAGGTGCCTTGATGTCTTCCAGGTTGATGCCACCGAACGTGATGGAAATGCGCTTGACGGTGTCGATGAACGCCTGCGGGCTTTCGGAGTCGACTTCGATGTCGAACACGTCGATGCCGGCAAAGCGCTTGAACAGCACGCCCTTACCTTCCATGACTGGCTTGGAAGCCAATGGGCCGAGGTTACCCAGGCCCAGAATCGCGGTGCCATCGGAAATCACTGCAACCAGGTTGCCTTTGCCGGTGTACTTGTACGCCAGCTCTTTGTCACGGGCGATTTCACGTACGGGTTCGGCAACACCAGGGCTGTAGGCCAGCGACAGGTCGCGGGCAGTGGCAGTGGCTTTGGTGAGCTCTACACTCAGCTTTCCTGGACGAGGATTGGCATGGTATTCGAGAGCGGCAGTTTTCAAATCAGACATATCGGCATTCCGCTTTTACTGTTGGTCGACGGACCGCCGAGGATACGCGTGTCGTAAAGTCCCTACAAGACTGGGCAGTCACAGGTGTCAAGGGCCCTGGGCTACGACTTTTGGCCAAGAGCCACGGGATACAAGGGCTCAACTGTTCACAATCGAAATAAAAAATGTCTACAATTTTTTATTCAAAGCGTCGATTTCAGCATGCCAGGGTCGGTTATTGGCAACAACCAGCGTGCTTGGCCTTTTTTCAGGCTGCCACGGCGGGCGCGATCCTGCACCCAGCCACGCGCCTCCAGGGTGCGGCCTTGCAAACCATTGAGCATGGCCGTATCGAATTGGCTGATCAATTCGGGCGCAATGCGTAATACCAGTGAACCCTGCAGTTCAATCCAGATTCCGCCGCGATTGCGCTCAACTTTGCTGACCCGACCAGCCACCAGGGCAAACCCGGAGCGCTTGAGATTGGCCACGCTTTGCACCGGCGATTGGCGCCACAAACCGAGCCGTGCCTGGCGGGCGCTGTTTTCGGCTGCCTGCTGGCAGGCAACCAGGTCCACATTCGGCGCCACGCCCACTTGGTACCCCAGGCCCTCGGCCAGCAGCTGTGCCTCCAGGTTCTCGCCATTGGCGCCGTAGAGGTGAGCCAGGGTGCGCCCGTAATGATCTTTGGCTTCACGCCCCGGCACCAGGCCGAGACGCCCATCACTGGCCTTGACCAACGCCTGCAGGCGCTGGCGCGCGGCGACGGCAAATGGCTCGTCAGGGCGACCCTTCTTGCCGGTTTCCGGCGCGTTGAGGCCGATCATGCGTACGCTGCGACCATCCTTGAGCCGCACCGTGTCGCCATCCACCACACGCTGCACCTCGACCCGGGCGATGGCCGCCGGGGCGGGGCAGAATGCTTGGGCCTGAGCGGTCGCCAGCCAAATCCCAGGCACAAAAAAGGCGCCCACAAGGGACGCCTTTTTCAACAGCGGGTAAAAGCCCATAAGGCTCTTGAACCTTACTCTGCTGGAGTAGCAGGCTTCTTGCCGAAAGCACCAAAGCGATCTGCGAAGCGCTGTACGCGGCCGCCGGTGTCCAGAGTTTTCTGCTTACCGGTGTAGAACGGGTGGCACTCGTTGCATACGTCAGTACCCAGTGGCTTGCACAGGTTCGAACGAGTTTCGAACTTGTTGCCGCAGCTGCAGGTAACTACGATGGTTTCGTACGCTGGATGGATATCGGCTTTCATGGCACTTCCTCAGGCTAGCGTGCCGCCACTCGACACTATTGTCGAATACCGCACGTAATTAGGCCGCGGATTCTACCAGACCTTTTTAATCGCGCAAGCGACGGCAATGGCCAAAAAACACCTTTCATCAGAAAACCCTGGCACTGCGCCATCTATGTGGGAGCCGGGCTTGCTGCAATGCCAGTCAGTCAAGGGCTTTTTGTAGGAGCGAGCTTGCTCGCGAAAAACTCACAGACGCCGCGTTGATTCAGGAAGCACGCGTTATCGTTGACGTTTTTCGCGAGCAAGCCCGCTCCTACGGTAGGCGATTGGGGCAAGCCAGCTCCCACAACATCCGGTTCCAGTACTGAAGACGGGACACCCCCGGTCTGCTAGGCTCGCGCCCCTGCGCCACCGCTTGCCTTAATAGATGAGACTCCTCGCGTGCCCGACGCCATTTTGCGCCTAGCCCTGCCCTCGCCCCTGCGCCGCCTGTTCGATTACCGGGCCCCGCCCGGCGTGTCGCGTGCGCAGTTGCAACCGGGCATGCGTGTGCGCGTGCCATTCGGGCGCAGGGAACTGATCGGTATTCTGGTGGAAGTCGCCGACCACAGCGAAGTGCCTGCCGAAAAGCTCAAGCCGGCGATTGCCTTGCTCGACGCCACGCCGCCGCTGCCGCCCGCACTGTTCAAGCTGTGCCTGTGGACCGCGCAGTATTACCAACACAGCCTGGGCGATACCTTGAGCTGGGCGCTGCCTGTGCTGCTGCGCCAGGGCGAACTGGCCGAAGCGCGCCAGGAGCGTTTCTGGTCGATGGTGCCCGGCGCACGCCTCGATGACCCGCGCATCGCCCGCGCCCCGCGCCAGCGTGAGGCCCTGGCCACCTTGGCGCAGCATCCCCACGGCGTGGCCCACCAGCTATTAAGCAAGCTGATGCTGAGCAAAGACAGCCTCGACCTGCTGCTGGCCAAGGGCCTGGTGCAGGTGGAAATTCGCAAGCACGCCCCGGACCCGCGCCACGAACACTGGCTGGCCCAACCGGAGTTGCCGCTGAACCCCGAGCAACGCGCCGCGTATGAGGCGATTCGCGCCGGTTTCGACAGTTTCCACGCGTTCCTGTTGGCCGGTGTCACCGGCAGTGGCAAGACCGAAGTCTATTTGCAACTGATCCGCGAGACCCTGCAGGCCGGCAAGCAGGCACTGGTGCTGATCCCGGAGATCAACCTGGGCCCGCAGACCGTGGCGCGTTTCGAGCAACGCTTCAATGCCCGTATCGCCCTGGTGCACTCGGCAGTCAATGACCGTGAACGCCTGGAGTCTTGGCTGGCGGCGCGGGACGGCGAGGCCGACATTATTATCGGCACGCGTTCAGCACTGTTCACGCCGATGAAAAACCCCGGGCTGATCATCGTCGACGAGGAGCACGATGGCTCCTATAAACAGCAGGAAGGTTTGCGCTACCACGCCCGCGACCTGGCGCTGGTGCGCGCGCGCCAGGAAGACATCCCGATTGTGCTGGGCTCGGCCACGCCTTCCCTGGAAAGCCTGCATAACGCCTACACCGGCCGTTACGGGCTGCTGCGCTTGAACGAGCGCGCTGGCGGCGCCAAACAACCGCGTTTCCTGCGCCTGGACGTGAAAAGCCGCCCGCTGGACAGCGGCATTTCCGGCCCGATGCAACAGGCCATTGGCCAGACCCTCGCCGCCGGCCAGCAGGTATTGGTGTTTCTCAACCGCCGCGGCTTTGCCCCAACGCTGCTGTGCCATGACTGCGGCTGGATGTCTGGGTGCGAGCGCTGCGATGCGCGCATGACCGTGCACCAGCGCCACGGCGAGTTGCGCTGCCATCACTGCGGCCATGTGGAACGGGTACCGCGCCATTGCCCACAGTGCGGCAAGGTGGACCTGCGGCCCGTGGGCGCCGGCACCGAGCGCGCCGAAGAACGCCTGGGCATTCTGTTCCCGGACTACCCGGTGCTGCGGGTCGACCGCGACAGCACGTCGCGCAAGGACGCCATGAATCAACTGTTCACCACCATCCACAAGGGCCAACCGTGCATTCTGGTGGGCACGCAGATGCTTGCCAAAGGGCATCACTTCCCACGGGTGACCCTGGTGTCGATCCTGGATGCCGACGGTGGGCTGTTTTCCGGCGATTTTCGCGCCAGCGAGCGCATGGCGCAGTTGATCGTGCAGGTAGCAGGGCGCGCCGGGCGGGCCGAAGAGCCAGGCCGGGTGATTATCCAGACGCACCTGGCCGACCACCCGCTGCTGATTCAACTGACGGAACAAGGCTACTTTGCCTTCGCCGAGCAAGCCTTGAGCGAACGCCGCGCCGCCGGCCTGCCGCCCTTTGCACACCTGGCGCTGCTGCGTGCCGAAGCCCACAAACCCGGGCAGGCCGAAGGCTTTCTTGATGAGGCCTGCAGCGCGGCCGAACGTTTATTGGGCGAGCTGGCCCTCAGTGGCATCGAATTACTCGGCCCGGTGCCAGCGCCCATGGAGCGACGCGCCGGACGTTATCGGGCTCAGCTACTCTTGCAGGCAACCTCCCGCGCACCGCTGCATCGGCTATTAAGTCGCTGGATGCTTGAGCTGGAGCAACTGCCCAGCGGTCGGCAGGTGCGATGGTCGTTGGATGTAGACCCGGTAGATTTGTATTGAGGGTAATTACGTCATCGCAGGCAAGCCAGCTCCCACATTATGAAATGTGAATACCCTTAAATGTGGGAGCGGGCTTGCCCGCGAAGAGGCCCGCAGGTCCGCCATATAGTCTGAACGGTTGGCAAGCCCGCCCTCGCCACGGATAATGCCCAGTTTTTCCACCTGCGCATCGCGCGCCGCCGCTTGCGGTCGAAAGAGAACACCATGAAAGACACCATTCGCCAGCTGATCCAACAAGCCCTCACCCAACTCGTCAACGAAGGTGTGTTGCCTGAAGGCCTGTCGCCGGCGATCCAGGTGGAGAACACCCGCGACAAGACCCACGGCGACTTCGCCAGCAACATCGCGATGATGCTGTCCAAGCCGGCCGGCATGAAGCCGCGCGACCTGGCCGAAAAAATCATCGCAGCCCTGCCGGCTGACGCCAGTGTCACCAAGGCCGAAATCGCAGGCCCAGGCTTTATCAACTTCTTCCAGAACACCCAGGCCCTGGCGTCGCGCCTGGATGCCGCCCTGGCCGATGCCCGCATCGGTGCACGCAAGGCCGGCGACAGCCAGCGCGTGGTCATTGACCTGTCGGCGCCGAACCTGGCCAAGGAAATGCACGTGGGCCACCTGCGCTCCACCATCATTGGCGACGGCGTGGCACGGGTGTTGGAGTTTCTCGGCGACACCGTGATCCGCCAGAACCACGTGGGCGACTGGGGTACCCAGTTCGGCATGCTGATGGCCTACCTGCAAGAAAACCCGATCACCAGCAACGAACTGGCCGACCTGGAAAACTTCTACCGTGCCGCCAAAAAGCGGTTCGACGAGTCTGAAGAGTTCGCGGACCGCGCCCGTGGCCTGGTGGTCAAGCTACAGGCCGGCGACCAAGAGTGCCTGGCGCTGTGGAACCGCTTCCGTGAGATTTCCCTGTCTCACTGCCAGGAAATCTACGAGCTGCTCAACGTGAAACTGACCATGGCCGACGTGATGGGCGAAAGCGCCTATAACGACGACCTGATCAACGTGGTCAACGACCTCAAGGCCAAGGGCCTGCTGGTCGAGAGCAACGGCGCCCAGTGCGTGTTCCTCGAAGAATTCAAGACCGCCGACGGCGAGCCGCTGCCGGTGATCATCGTCAAGGCCGATGGCGGCTACCTCTACGCCACCACTGACCTGGCCGCCGTGCGTTACCGCAGTGGCGTGCTCAAGGCTGACCGTGCGCTGTACTTCGTCGACCAGCGCCAGGCCCTGCACTTCCAGCAGGTGTTCGAAGTGGCGCGGCGCGCCGGTTTCGTCACCCACCCGATGCACATGGAGCACATGGGCTTTGGCACCATGAACGGCGCCGATGGCCGCCCGTTCAAGACCCGTGACGGCGGCACCGTGAAGCTGATCGACCTGCTGACCGAAGCCCAGGAACGTGCCTACAACCTGGTGAAGGAAAAGAACCCGGAGCTGGCCGAGGCCGACCTGCGCAACATCGCCCGCGTCGTGGGCATTGGCGCGGTGAAATACGCCGACCTGTCCAAGCACCGCACCAGCGACTACAGCTTCAACTTCGACCTGATGCTCAACTTCGAAGGCAACACCGCACCGTACCTGCTGTACGCCTACACTCGCGTGGCCGGTGTATTCCGCAAACTGGGCAAAGACTTCAGCGAAGTCCAAGGCCAGATTGCGCTGGACGCCGCCCATGAACAGGAACTGGCGGCCAAGCTCGCGCAATTTGGCGAAGTGCTCAACAGCGTTGGCGAAAAAGGCACGCCGCACATCCTGTGCACCTATTTGTACGAAGTGGCCGGCCTGTTCTCCAGCTTCTACGAGAACTGCCCGATCCTGACCGCCGACGACGAAGCCCAGAAACAAAGTCGCCTGCGCCTTGCCGCATTGGCTGGACGCACCCTCAAGCAAGGCCTGGAACTCTTGGGCCTGGAAACTCTGGAGCGTATGTAAGTTGGCTGCCAAGAAAAAACCTGCACCCAAGCGCGGCGCCAGCCGCTACCAGGCCCCGGCGAAGCAACCGATTCCGGGTTGGCTGTGGATGGCCATCGGCCTTACGGTCGGCGCATTTATCGTGTTTCTGATGAAGCTGGAGCCCGGCCAGGGCGATGACGTCAAGCGCGTCAAACAGGAGCAGCAAAAGGCCACGAAAATCGCCGAAGCCAACAAGACCGCGCCGAGCCCGACTGCACCGGTAAAGCCCAAGTACGACTTCTACACGCTGCTGCCGGAGTCGGAAGTGATCGTGCCGCCTGACGCCGTGCCGGAAAAAACCCTGCCGACGCCACAGGTGCCGACCACGCCGGTAACCCCAGCAGAAGCGGCGAAAATCGACACCGCCCGCGCCCAGGCCGCGCTGGCCGGCATCACGCCGCCGCCAGCACCGCCCGTGGCAGCCACCAAGGCTGCGCCGGTGACCAAGTTCTTCCTGCAAGCGGGTTCGTTCCCGAAACAGGCGGATGCGGACCGTGTACGCGCACAGATCATTCTGTTGGGCCAGTCGGTATCGGTGGAGTCTGGCACGGTGAAGGACGCGACCTGGTATCGCGTCTTGGTGGGGCCGTTCAGCAACCGTGAACAGCTGACCGTGGCGCAAAAGCAATTGGCCGGCGCAGGGTTTAGCAACCTGTTGTTACAACAACGCCAGAGCCGCTGATCCAGCAGCCAACCCGGTTTTAATGTGGGAGCTGGCTTGCCTGCGATAGCGGTGTGACAGTCAATGTTTCAGTGACTGACGCACCGATATCGCAGGCAAGCCAGCTCCCACTTTGGTTTGCAGCGTGCTCAAGTAAGTGTCGAACCCATAAACACCACTCGTCCGCCCTGCCTTCCTACGGTTGAAATCCCCCTCGCCACCCCCATATGAGTTTCCATCAGGGCATTTTCGCCCCGCTGCGTGGAGACTCTCCCCTTGACCACCATCGTTTCAGTACGTCGCCACGGCAAAGTTGTCATGGGCGGCGACGGCCAGGTTTCCCTGGGCAACACCGTGATGAAAGGCAACGCCAAGAAAGTGCGCCGCCTGTACCACGGCCAGGTGCTTGCCGGCTTCGCAGGCGCAACCGCCGACGCCTTTACCCTGTTCGAGCGTTTCGAAGGCCAGCTTGAGAAACACCAGGGCCACCTGGTGCGCGCCGCTGTGGAACTTGCCAAAGAATGGCGCACCGACCGCTCCCTCAGCCGCCTGGAGGCCATGCTCGCGGTTGCGAACAAAGACGCTTCCCTGATCATCACCGGCAACGGCGACGTGGTTGAACCCGAGCATGGCCTGATCGCCATGGGTTCAGGCGGCGGCTACGCCCAGGCTGCGGCCAGCGCGCTGCTGAAGAAAACCGACCTGTCGGCCCGTGAAATCGTCGAGACCGCCTTGGGTATCGCCGGCGATATCTGCGTGTTCACCAACCACAACCAGACCATTGAGGAGCAGGACCTCGCCGAATAAGCCCTGGGCTTATTCAGGCTTGAGGCCGCCAAACACTATGTCCATGACTCCCCGCGAAATCGTCCATGAACTCAACCGCCATATCATCGGCCAGGACGATGCCAAGCGCGCCGTTGCCATTGCGCTGCGTAACCGCTGGCGCCGGATGCAACTGCCGGAAGAACTGCGCGTTGAAGTAACGCCCAAGAACATCCTGATGATCGGCCCTACCGGCGTCGGTAAAACCGAGATCGCCCGGCGCCTGGCCAAACTGGCCAATGCACCGTTCATCAAGGTCGAAGCGACCAAGTTCACCGAAGTCGGCTATGTGGGCCGCGATGTCGAGTCGATCATTCGAGACCTGGCTGACGCCGCCCTGAAGATGCTGCGCGAACAGGAAGTGACCAAGGTCAGCCACCGCGCCGAAGACGCCGCTGAAGAGCGCATCCTCGACGCCCTGTTGCCACCGGCACGCATGGGTTTCAACGAAGATGCCGCACCTTCGTCGGATTCCAACACCCGTCAGCTGTTCCGCAAGCGCCTGCGTGAAGGCCAGTTGGATGACAAGGAAATCGAGATCGAAGTGGCCGAAGTGTCCGGCGTGGATATCTCTGCCCCGCCTGGCATGGAAGAAATGACCAGCCAGTTGCAAAACCTGTTCGCCAACATGGGCAAGGGCAAGAAGAAAAGCCGCAAGCTCAAGGTCAAGGACGCGCTCAAGCTGGTGCGCGACGAAGAAGCCGGGCGCCTGGTCAATGAGGAAGAACTCAAGGCCAAGGCCCTGGAAGCGGTCGAGCAACATGGCATCGTGTTTATCGACGAGATCGACAAAGTGGCCAAGCGCGGCAACTCCGGCGGCGTGGATGTGTCCCGCGAAGGCGTGCAGCGCGATTTGCTGCCGCTGATCGAGGGCTGCACGGTCAACACCAAGCTGGGCATGGTCAAGACTGACCACATCCTGTTTATCGCCTCCGGTGCCTTCCACCTGAGCAAGCCCAGCGACCTGGTGCCCGAGCTGCAAGGCCGCCTGCCAATTCGGGTGGAACTCAAGGCGCTGACGCCGGGCGACTTCGAGCGCATCCTCAGCGAGCCGCATGCCTCGCTCACCGAGCAGTACCGCGAGTTGCTGAAAACCGAAGGGCTGGGTATCGAATTCCAGGCAGACGGTATCAAGCGCCTGGCGGAGATCGCCTGGCAGGTCAACGAGAAGACCGAGAACATCGGTGCCCGTCGCCTGCATACCTTGCTTGAGCGTCTTCTGGAGGAAGTGTCCTTCAGTGCCGGCGACATGGCCGGTGCGCAGAATGGCGAAGCGATCAAGATCGATGCTGATTACGTCAACAGCCACTTGGGCGAATTGGCGCAGAACGAAGACTTGTCTCGTTATATCCTGTAAGCCTCACTCAATGTGAGAGTGGCTTGTTTGGGAGCTGGCTTGCCTGCGATAGCATCACCTCAGTGTTCCTGAAACACCGAGGTGCCTGCATCGCGGGCAAGCCCGGCTCCCACATTGGTCCCTCTCACATTTTGAGCCGGTTCCTACAGGGTTATCTCCAATGTCGAAATTTCCTACCGCAGTAAACCTGCACAAAACCTCCAACACCCTCGGCCTGACCTACGGGCCGGATGAAACCTATCAGTTGCCCGCTGAATTTCTGCGGGTGCACTCGCCTTCCGCCGAGGTCCAGGGCCACGGCAAACCCATCCTGCAATTCGGCAAGCTCAACGTCCGGTTGATCAAGCTGGAACCGGCCGGCCAGTACGCACTGAAATTGACCTTCGACGACGGTCATGACAGCGGACTGTTCACCTGGGATTACCTCTATCAGTTGGCCGTACGTCAGGACGCTTTGTGGGCCGACTACCTGGCCGAGCTCAAAGCCGCTGGAAAAACCCGCGATCCGAGTGAGTCGGTCGTGCGGCTGATGCTCTAGCCCAAGGGTCTTGCTGTTTAGAGCGCATTTTCTAATTTCATCTGCTTGAATGCCCTGTCGCGTGGCCAACGATTGGCCCGCTTGCGAAAAAAAATAAACTCGGGTAACCAATGGAGCTGGCAAGTTCCCTGCATTTGACGATGCGGTATCAACGGTCACCCGAGTCGCAGTACCAGGCTGGTGTCGTGTATCGAAATTGGGTGCGCAGCAATCGCCGGTACTCGTCTTTCGGACAATGGAGCGTCGTAGATGAGTAACAAGAATAACGATGACTTGAAACGCCAGGCCTCGGAAAACACCCTGGGGTTGAACCCGATCATCGCGTTACGCAAAAAGGATTTATTGGCCTCGGCCAAGATGGTGCTGACCCAAGCCATCAAGCAACCGTTGCACAGCGTCAAGCACGTCGCCCACTTTGGCGTCGAATTGAAGAACGTCATGTTCGGCAAATCCGCACTGGTGCCCGAGGGCGACGACCGTCGCTTCAACGACCCGGCCTGGAGCCAGAACCCGCTCTACAAACGTTATTTGCAGACTTACCTGGCGTGGCGCAAGGAACTTCACGACTGGATCGACGACAGCAACCTGTCGGCACAAGACATCAGCCGTGGCCATTTCGTGATCAACCTGATGACCGAAGCCATGGCCCCCACCAACAGCGCGGCCAACCCGGCGGCGGTCAAACGCTTCTTTGAAACCGGCGGCAAAAGCCTGCTCGACGGCCTGTCCCACCTGGCCAAGGACATGGTGCATAACGGCGGCATGCCCAGCCAGGTCAACATGGGCGCCTTCGAAGTCGGCAAAACCCTGGGCACCAGCGAAGGCGCGGTGGTGTTTCGCAACGATGTACTGGAGCTGATCCAGTACAAGCCCATTACCGAACAGGTACACGAACGCCCGCTGCTGGTGGTGCCGCCGCAGATCAACAAGTTCTACGTCTTCGACCTGTGCCCGGATAAAAGCCTGGCGCGCTTCTGCCTGCGCAATGGCCAGCAGACCTTTATCGTCAGTTGGCGCAACCCCACCAAGGCCCAGCGCGAATGGGGGCTGTCCACCTATATCGAGGCGCTGAAGGAAGCGGTCGAGGTGGTCACGGCGATTACCGGCAGCAAAGACGTGAATATGCTCGGCGCCTGCTCCGGCGGCATCACCTGCACCGCGCTGTTGGGCCACTACGCGGCGCTGGGGCAGAAGAAGGTCAACGCCCTGACCCTGCTGGTGAGCGTGCTGGATACCACCCTGGACACCCAGGTGGCGCTGTTTGTGGATGAACAGACCCTGGAAGCGGCCAAGCGCCACTCTTACCAGGCCGGCGTGCTGGAAGGCCGTGACATGGCCAAGGTCTTTGCCTGGATGCGCCCCAACGACCTGATCTGGAACTATTGGGTCAACAACTACCTGCTGGGCAACGAGCCGCCGGTATTCGACATCCTGTTCTGGAACAACGACACCACCCGCTTGCCGGCGGCGTTCCATGGCGACCTGATCGAACTGTTCAAGAACAACCCACTGGTACGCCCCAACGCTCTGGAAGTGTGCGGCACGCCCATCGACCTCAAGCAGGTCACCGCCGATATCTATTCCCTGGCCGGCACCAACGACCACATCACGCCGTGGCAGTCCTGCTACAAGTCAGCGCAATTGTTCGGCGGCAAAGTCGAGTTTGTGCTGTCCAGCAGCGGGCATATCCAGAGCATCCTCAACCCGCCGGGCAACCCCAAGGCGCGCTACCAGACCAGCGAAGGCCTGGCCGGCAGTGCGCTGGAGTGGCAGGAGAATGCGACCAAGCACACTGACTCGTGGTGGCTGCATTGGCAGGTGTGGCAGGCAGAGCGGGCGGGGAAACTGAAAAAAGCCCCGACGACATTAGGCAATAAAACCTATGCCGCCGCCGAAGCGGCGCCGGGTACCTATGTACATGAACGCTAGGCACTTTTTGTAATTGAAATGAGATCAGATGTGGGAGCTGGCTTGCTCGCGAATGCGGTGTATCAGTATCAGATGTGCCAACCGAAATACCGCATTCGCGAGCAAGCCAGCTCCCACATTTTTGATCGCATTCCGGCTGTAACACTTCACAGGGCTTGAGCATGCCGCAACCGTTCATCTTCCGTACCATCGACCTGGATGGCCAGACCATCCGCACGGCGGTGCGTCCGGGCAAGCCGCACTTGACGCCCCTGCTGATCTTCAACGGCATCGGCGCCAACCTTGAGCTGGTGTTTCCGTTCGTCCAGGCCCTGGACCCGGACCTGGAAGTGATCGCCTTCGACGTGCCCGGCGTGGGCGGTTCCTCGACGCCGAACCGGCCCTACCGTTTCCCCGGCCTGGCCAAGCTCACCGCGCGCATGCTCGACTACCTGGATTACGGCCAAGTGAACGCCGTGGGCGTGTCCTGGGGCGGCGCGCTGGCCCAGCAATTTGCCTATGACTATCCCGAGCGCTGCAAGAAATTGATCCTGGCGGCCACGGCGGCCGGGGCCTTCATGGTGCCGGGCAAACCGAAGGTTTTGTGGCTGATGGCAAGCCCCAGGCGTTACATCCAGCCGTCCCACGTGGTGCGCATTGCACCGATGATTTATGGCGGCTCGTTCCGCCGTGATTCCAAACTGGCCGCCGAACACGCCAGCAAAGTGCGCTCGGCCGGCAAGCTGGGTTACTACTGGCAGTTGTTTGCCGGGTTGGGCTGGACCAGCATTCATTGGCTGCACAAGATCCGCCAGCCCACCCTGGTGCTGGCCGGCGACGATGACCCGCTGATCCCGCTGGTCAACATGCGCCTGCTCGCCTGGCGCATCCCCAATGCACAGTTGCACATCATCGATGACGGCCACCTGTTCCTGATCACCCGGGCCGAAGCCGTGGCGCCGATCATCATGAAGTTTCTCGAAGAGGAGCGCCTGCGCGCCGTGATACATCCGCGACCGGCGGTGTGAAGGAACACACCACCGCGCAACTTGCCAGGAACCGACTATGGTTCTGGTTTGGCGTGCCTGCTTGATGTCTTGACGAAGGAGTGTTGGCTCATGCGAGAAAGACCCGTGACGAACCCGGCGCCCACCCCCGCTACGTTCATCAACGCACAAAATGCGATCACCGGCCTGCGTGGCCGGGACTTGCTGTCGACCCTGCGTACCGTGGCCGCGCATGGCCTGCGCAACCCGATGCACACCGCCCGCCACGCCCTGGCCCTGGGCGGCCAACTGGGCCGCGTGCTGCTGGGTGTGACCGTGCACGAACCCAACCCCAGGGACCATCGCTTCAGCGACCCCACCTGGAAGCTCAACCCGCTGTACCGCCGCAGCTTGCAAGCCTATCTGAGCTGGCAAAAACAGACACGGCAGTGGATCGATGACAGCGCCCTCAGTGACGATGATCGCGCCCGCGCGCAGTTCGCCTTCGCCCTGCTCAACGATGCCGTGTCCCCTTCCAACACCCTGCTCAACCCGCTGGCGATCAAGGAGTTGCTCAACTCCGGCGGCAACAGCGTAGTGCGTGGCGTGAGTAATTTGTTCGAAGACCTGCTGCACAACAACGGTTTGCCGCGCCAGGTCAGCAAGCACGCCTTTGAAGTGGGCAAGACCGTGGCGACCACGCCCGGTTCGGTGGTGTTTCGCAATGAGCTGCTGGAGCTGATCCAATACAAGCCCATGAGCGAAAAACAGTACGCCAAGCCACTGCTGGTGGTGCCGCCGCAAATCAACAAGTACTACATTTTCGACCTGAGCCCGGCCAACAGCTTTGTGCAATACGCGCTCAAAAACGGCCTGCAGACCTTTATGGTCAGCTGGCGTAACCCGGACGTGCGGCATCGCGAATGGGGCCTGTCCACCTACGTGGCGGCGCTGGAAGAAGCGCTCAACGTGTGCCGGGCCATCACCGGCGCCCGCGAGGTCAACCTGATGGGCGCCTGCGCCGGGGGCCTGACCATCGCCGCGCTGCAAGGCCACCTGCAAGCCAAGCGCCAGTTGCGGCGCATCTCCAGCGCCAGTTACCTGGTAAGCCTGCTGGACAGCCAGATCGACAGCCCCGCAACCCTATTCGCCGATGAGCAAACCCTGGAGGCCGCCAAGCGCCGCTCCTACCAGCAAGGCGTGCTGGATGGTCGCGACATGGCCAAGGTGTTTGCCTGGATGCGCCCCAACGACCTGATCTGGAATTACTGGATCAACAATTACCTGCTGGGCAAGGAACCGCCGGCATTCGACATCCTGTACTGGAACAACGACAACACGCGCCTGCCTGCGGCCTTGCACGGCGATCTGCTGGATTTTTTCAAGCACAACCCCCTGAGCCACCCTGGCGGCCTGGAGGTATGCGGCACGCCCATCGACTTGCGCAAGGTCGCGGTGGACAGCTTCAGCGTGGCCGGCATCAACGACCACATCACCCCGTGGGATGCGGTGTACCGCTCCACGCAACTGCTGGGTGGCGAGCGGCGCTTTGTGCTGTCCAACAGCGGGCATATCCAGAGCATCCTCAACCCACCGGGCAACCCCAAGGCCAACTACGTCGAGAACCCCAAGCTGAGCAGCGACCCACGGGCCTGGTATTACGACGCCCAGCACGTCGAAGGCAGTTGGTGGCCGCAGTGGCTGGAGTGGGTGCAAAAACGCTCCGGTGTACAACGCGAAACCCTCACCGCCCTGGGCAACCAGAATTACCCACCGATGGAAGCGGCGCCGGGCACTTACGTGCGAGTGCGCTGAGCTCAGCGATCAACTTTAAGAAGACTGGATGAAGACCCGCGACCGTATCCTTGAATGTGCCCTGCAGTTGTTCAACCAAAAGGGCGAACCGAACGTGTCGACCATGGAGGTGGCCAATGAAATGGGGATCAGCCCCGGCAACCTCTACTACCACTTCCATGGCAAAGAGCCCCTGGTGCTCGGGCTGTTCGAGCGTTTTCAATCTGAGCTGGCGCCACTGCTGGACCCTCCCGTCGATGCGCAACTGGAGGCCGAGGATTACTGGCTGTTCCTGCACCTGATTGTCGAGCGCATGGCCCACTACCGGTTTCTGTTCCAGGACCTGTCGAACCTGGCCGGGCGCTTGCCCAAGCTGGCCAAGGGGATCCGTCACCTGCTCACGGCGCTCAAGCGCACCTTGGCGTCATTGCTTGCTCGGCTGAAGGCGGCAGGGCAACTGGTCAGCGATACCCAGGCGTTGGGGCAACTGGTGGAGCAGATCACCCTGACTTTGCTGTTTTCGCTGGATTACCAGCGGATCCTGGACCGTGAAGGTGAGGTGCGGGTAGTGGTGTACCAGATCATGATGCTGGTGGCGCCGCATCTGCTGCCGACGGCGCGGCAGGCGACCGAGCGGTTCGCACTCAAATATCTGGATGACCTGGATTGAAGTGTGGGAGCGGGCTTGCTCGCGAAGGCGGAGTATCAGCTTGCACATGCATCAACTGACACACCGCCTTCGCGAGCAAGCCCGCTCCCACATTGGAAATGCGGCGTTTCTTGGATCTTCATAAAAAACGCCCGATCTTCGCAGACCGGGCGTTTTTTTGTGTCCCGTAGAAATCAGGACTGACTGGATGGCGTCGGGGTGGCCGGCGCTGTAGTCGGGGTAGCTGCCGCGTGCGTCGGTGCGGACACCGAATTGGCGGTAGAAGCGGCCGGTGCTGGCGCCGTGGCTGGCTTGGCCGTTGCGGCGGGCTTGGCGGCTGCCGGTTTTTTCGCTACCGCAGGCTTTTTGGCCGCGGCAGGTTTGGCCGCTGGTTTCGCAGCGGCGGGCTTGGCAGCAGGTTTGGCCGCAGCGGTTTTAGCCGCAGGTTTGGCAGCCGGTTTCGCCGCTGGTTTGGCGGCGGTTTTAGCGGCCACTGGCTTAGCGGCAGGCTTGGCTGCAGGTTTGGCGGCAGCGGTTTTAGCCGCTGGCTTGGCCGCAGGTTTTGCAGCAGCTTTGGCTGGCGCTTTTGCGGCAGGTTTTGCAGCCGGTTTGGCGGCGGCTTTAACCAGAGGCTTGGCGGCAGTTTTGGCGGCGGGTTTTGCAGCTGCGGTTTTAGCTGCTGGTTTGGCCGCCGGTTTTGCTGCAGGCTTGGCGGCGGCAGTCTTGGCGGGAGCCGCTTTGGCGCCGGTGAGTTTTTCGATTTGCTTGGTCAAGGTATCGACCTTGCTGTGCAGCGCCTTCAACTCCGCCTTGCTCGGTACGCCCAGTCGCGAAATAGCACTGTTGAGGCGTTTGTCGAAAGTCTCTTCCAACTTGCCCCAGGTATCCGAAATGCTCGACTTGGCGGAACCCGCGCTCGCCTTGGCAGCGTCGACTTTTTTACCAACCGTGCTCTTGGTCAACTTCTCGGCTTTCTCGCCGTCTTTAACCAGGGTCTCGAAGAGTTTGCTGCCGTCACTGTCGATCTTCGAGTACACGCCTAAACCAGCGAGCCAGATTTTGCGGGAATATTCTTCAACTTTCCCGACCCACGAGCTGCCTTCTTTCTGAGTAGTCTTTTTAACAGCCATCCCGATGTCTCCTTAGTGTTTACGCGCGACACGTTCGAGCAATGCCGTCAGCTCTTCGAGCTTAGCAGAGAGTGTCTCCACGTCATGTTTAGACGCAATGCCGATCCGATTCAAGGCACTGGCGACACGAGTATCAAAAGCTTTTTCAACTTTATCCAGTTGAACTTCAACCAGGCCTTTGACGCCGGAGACGTTACTCTTTACTTGGTCAATCTGACTGTTGGCGGCATCAAGTTGTTCAACTACAACTTTTTTACCTTTACTTTCAACACGTTGACCACTTCTAACGAGTTCCTTGAAGTACTCGCTGCCCTCGCTGCCGACCTTGGCGTAGGCACCAAGACCCGCCAGCCAGATCTTGCGGGCATAGCTTTTAACCTCACTCAGAGGGGTAGTCTGAACGTCGATTTTTTTCTTCAAAATAACTTTGGCCATGGTGCACCTCACACAGAATTGGGTGGCGGACAGCCCGCAGGAGTTGAGGGCTTGGGCACAAAGTAGGGTTTAAAATTAGAATCGGCACCCTAAGCACAGGCGTATCAGGCCAGGGCCTTATCCAGGGCTTTTTCGATTTCGGACTTGATCGTGCCACTCATGGCCGACATCAACAGGCCAAGTTCCACATCAATGCGCAGCGAATCATCGGCCACCAATACCGTGCCTTTAACCCCGGAGCGCTTGAGCTTCAGGGTGTCGCCAGCCCATGAGGACTCCACCCCATATTTATCCTCGAGTTTGCGCGCCAATTGCTCAGCCTTGGCCCGCGCCTGTTCTTTTCCCAGGGTGTGTTCACGCTCAACGGTAATACGGGCCATTGCAATGACTCCTCTTTATAACGACTCAGAACACCCGCCATGCGGCAAAAGGTCTCGATGAGCGCCTATCTTACCTGCAGCCTTGCCAAGACAAAGTAGGCCTTGGGGATTATCATGTCCCGCATTCTCTTTTGGTGACAGCGATATGACTGATCAGCGCAAAGGCAGCGATGCCGAACCCACCACTCACTTCGGCTTCAAGAACGTCCCGGAAAGCCAAAAGGCGGAAAAAGTCGCTGAGGTGTTCCACTCCGTGGCAGCCAAGTACGACCTGATGAACGACGTGCTCTCCGGCGGCATGCACCGCCTGTGGAAGCGCTTCACCATCGAGTTGTCGGGCGTACGCACCGGCAACCGGGTGCTGGACATCGCCGGTGGCACCGGCGACCTGGCGGCCAAGTTCTCCAAGCTGGTTGGCCCCACCGGCCAGGTGGTATTGGCCGATATCAACGGCTCGATGCTCAAGGTTGGCCGCGACCGCCTGCTCGACAAAGGCGTGGCCGGCAATATCGAATTCGTCCAGGCCGACGCTGAAAAGCTGCCGTTCCCCGACAACCATTTCGACTGCGTGACCATTGCCTTCGGCCTGCGTAACGTGACCCACAAGGAAGACGCGATCCGCTCGATGCTGCGCGTGCTCAAGCCGGGTGGCCGCCTGCTGGTGCTGGAGTTCTCCAAGCCGACCAACGCGCTGATGTCCAAGGTCTACGACACGTACTCCTTCGCCTTCATGCCGTTGATGGGCAAGTTGATCACCAACGATGCCGAGAGCTACCGCTACCTGGCCGAGTCGATCCGCATGCACCCGGACCAGGAAACCCTGAAGTCGATGATGGTGGAGGCCGGTTTCGACCGCGTGACCTACCACAACATGACGTCCGGCATCGTCGCCCTGCACCGCGGCATCAAGCCCTGATGCTGCTGCAAGGTCTTCTCGCCAGCGTCGAGCACGGCCTCAACCGTGTACTGCGCCTGGACAGCACCGCCCTGGCGCGGCTCGCGCACCTGACCGGCAAAGTCATCGCCGTCGATTGCCGCAGCCCCGCCTTGCAGCTGTTTATCCTGCCCAGCGATGAAGGCCTGCTGCTCGCCACCCAATGGGCCGCTGAAGCCGATTGCACCTTGCGTGCGCCGGCCTCCAGCCTGTTGCACCTGGCACTGAGCCGCAACAAGACTGCCATCCTCCACAGCCCCGAGGTGGAGCTGGAAGGCGACAGCGCGGTGCTGATGGACCTGGCCGCCGTGCTGCAAGACCTGGAGCTGGACTGGGAATACGAACTGTCGCGCTGGATCGGCCCCGTCGCCACCCAGTTGATCAGCGGGCACCTGCGCAGCCGCTCGCGCTGGTATCAGCAAGGGTTCGCCAGCCTCAACCAGAACCTTGCCGAATACCTGAGCGAAGAATCGCGCACCCTGGTCGGGCAACGGGAAGCGCAAGCGCGCTTTCGCGAGCTCGACAAGGCCAAAATCGACCTGGAACGCCTCGAGGCCCGCTTCGAGCGCTTGAGCCGTTCCCTTGATCCAAGCGATAACGCATGAAGCTGCTCGCCGTCCGCCGTTTGTTTCGTATCCAGCGCGTCGTAATCCGCTACCGTCTCGATGACCTGCTGTTTGCCCTGCCCTTGCCGTGGTTTTTGCTGGCGGTGCGTTATGTGCTGCCGTGGCGCTGGTTGCCGCGCAAGCCGTCGCCGTTGAGCCGTGGCGCCAGCCTGCGCCTGGCGTTGCAGGACTTGGGGCCTATCTTCATCAAGTTCGGGCAGATCCTCTCCACCCGCCGCGACCTGTTGCCCGAAGACATCGCCGACGAGCTGATGCTGCTGCAAGACCGCGTGCCGCCATTCGACTCGCAGCAGTCGATGGCGCTGATCGAAGAACAGCTGGGCCAGAAGATCAGCGAGGTGTTCAGCCGCTTCGACGTCGAGCCCCTGGCCTCGGCGTCGGTGGCGCAAGTGCACGCCGCGCAACTCAAGACCGGCGAAGAAGTAGTGGTGAAAGTCATTCGCCCAGGCCTCAAGCCGATCATCGGCCAGGACCTGGCGTGGCTGTTTGTCCTCGCCCGCGCGGCCGAACGCTTCTCCGCCGATGCGCGCCTGCTGCACCCGGTGGACGTGGTCGCCGACTACGAAAAAACCATCTACGACGAACTCGACCTGCTGCGCGAAGCGGCCAACGCCAGCCAATTGCGACGCAACTTCGAAGGTTCGCAACTGCTGTACGTGCCGCAAGTGTATTGGGACTGGTGCCGGCCAAAAGTGCTGGTGATGGAGCGCATCTACGGCGTGCAGGTCACCGACCTTGCGACCCTGGCCGACCAGCGCACCGACATGAAGATGCTGGCCGAGCGCGGTGTGGAGATTTTCTTCACCCAAGTGTTCCGCGACAGTTTCTTCCACGCCGACATGCACCCGGGCAACATCTTCGTCAGCACCGTCAACCCGTGGAGCCCGCAGTACATCGCCATCGACTGCGGCATCGTCGGCAGCCTCACCCCCGAAGACCAGGATTACCTGGCGCGCAACCTGTTTGCCTTCTTCAAGCGCGACTACCGCCGTGTGGCGCAATTGCACATTGATTCGGGCTGGGTGCCGGCGGAAACCAAGCTCAATGAATTCGAAGCGGCGATCCGCACGGTGTGTGAGCCGATCTTCGAAAAACCGTTAAAAGATATTTCCTTCGGCCAGGTGCTGATGCGCCTGTTCCAGACCGCGCGGCGCTTCAATATGGAAGTGCAGCCGCAACTGGTGCTGTTGCAAAAGACCCTGCTGAACATCGAAGGCCTGGGCCGCCAGCTGTACCCGGACCTCGATTTGTGGAACACCGCGCAACCCTTCCTGGAACGCTGGATGCGCGAGCGCATGAGCCCCAAAACCATGCTGGGCAACCTGCACAGCCAGTTCGAACAGCTGCCGCACCTGGCCAACATGACCCGCGACCTGCTGGAGCGCATGTCCCAGCCCCACGCCAAGGACCCTGAGCCACCGTGGCGCAAGCGCAAGGACGATTGGTTCCTGCGCCTGCTCGGCGCCGCGCATCTGGTGGGCGGGGTGATGCTGGCGATTGGTGGGCCATTGAACCAACTGGGCCACTGGCCAGCCGGCATCATGGTCGCCGTGGGTGTTTATCTGATCGTGCGTCGATAGCCCATCCGGTTATACACTGTCGCAAATTGCCGGAGCCGAACATGAAAGACTGGCTGGATGAGATCAAATGGGACAATGACGGCCTGGTGCCGGCCATTGCCCAGGACTACAAGACCGGGCGCGTGCTGATGATGGCCTGGATGAACCGCGAGGCCCTGAGCCTTACCGCCGCCGAGCAGCGCGCCATCTACTGGTCACGTTCGCGTGGCAAACTGTGGCGCAAGGGCGAAGAATCCGGGCACGTGCAGACCCTGCATGAGCTGCGCCTGGACTGCGATGCCGACGTGGTGATCCTCAAGGTCGAACAGATCGGCGGCATTGCCTGCCACACTGGCCGCCACAGTTGCTTCTATCGCGTGTTCGAGAATGGCGAATGGAAGATTGTGGAGCCGGTGCTCAAAGACCCGCACGCCATCTACCCAGCAGGACACTGAACATGAGCGATACCCTGAACCGTGTGGCCCAGGTGCTGGAAGACCGCAAAGGCGCGGATGCCGACAGCTCCTACGTCGCCAGCCTGTACCACAAGGGTCTGAACAAGATTCTGGAAAAACTCGGCGAAGAATCCGTCGAGACCATCATTGCGGCCAAGGACGCGCAAATCAGCGGTGATTACAGCGATGTAATCTATGAGACCGCAGACTTGTGGTTCCATAGCCTGGTGATGCTCGCCCAACTGGGGCAGCACCCACAGGCCGTGCTGGATGAACTGGACCGTCGCTTCGGCTTGTCCGGGCACGCCGAGAAGGCTTCGCGCCCGTCCGCCTGAATAACTAAGACTTGAGGATTTGAAGCATGGGCATTTTTGACTGGAAACACTGGATCGTCATTCTGGTGGTGGTGGTATTGGTGTTCGGTACCAAGAAACTCAAGAACCTGGGCACCGATGTGGGCGAGTCGATCAAGGGCTTTCGCAAAGCCATGAACGATGATGAAAAGCCAGCCGAGCCAAGCGCCAACCCGGTGCCACCGGCCCAGCCTGTTCACCCGCAGGCCACCCAGCCGATCACCGAGCGCCGTACCTTCGACGTTCAGGCTGAAAAGGTCCAAGAGCCGACCCGCAAAGACTCGTGAGCACTGACTAATGTTTGGTATCAGCTTCTCTGAACTGCTGCTCGTCGGCCTGGTGGCCTTGCTGGTACTGGGGCCGGAACGCCTGCCCGGTGCCGCACGCACCGCCGGCTTGTGGATCGGGCGCCTCAAGCGCAGTTTCAACGCGATCAAACAGGAAGTTGAACGGGAAATCGGTGCCGACGAAATCCGCCGGCAATTGCACAACGAACATATCCTCTCGTTGGAGCAGGAAGCCCGCAAGATTCTTTCCCCGGTGCAAGAGCCGGCCAAGCCGGTAACGCCGGTGGCCGAGCACAGCATCGCGCCAGCCCCTGTGGCCGACGCCGCACCGGCAGCGCCAGCCCCAACGACGCCCGCGCCGACGCCCGTTGCGTCGCCCGCCCCCCATGACCCTACATTGCCGCCGCGAGCCCCATGAGCGCTGATAAACCGGAAAACGACCAGCACATGCCGCTGGTCTCGCACCTCACCGAGCTGCGTACCCGCCTGCTGCGTTGCGTGGCGGCGATCTTCATCATCTTTGCCGGGCTGTTCGCCTTTACCCAGCAGATCTACACCTTCGTCTCGACGCCCCTGCGCCAGTACCTGCCAGCCGGCGCGACGATGATCGCCACCGATGTCTCGTCGCCGTTCCTGACGCCCTTGAAGCTGACCATGATGGTCTCGCTGTTCCTGGCGATCCCGGTGATCCTGCATCAAATCTGGGGCTTTATCGCGCCGGGCCTGTACAAGCATGAGAAGCGCATCGCCGTGCCGTTGCTGGTGTCGAGCATCCTGCTGTTCTACACCGGCATGGCCTTCGCCTACTTCCTGGTGTTCCCGCTGATCTTCAAGTTCTTCGCCGCTGCCACCCCGGCTGGCGTGGAAATGATGACCGATATCACCAGCTACCTCGATTTCGTGATGACGCTGTTCTTCGCCTTTGGCGTGGCATTCGAAATCCCTGTGGCGGTGGTGTTGCTGGTGTGGATCGGCGTGGTTGACGTCAAGTACCTGAAGAAGATCCGCCCGTACGTGATCATCGGCTGCTTCGTGGTCGGCATGATCCTCACACCGCCGGACATCTTCTCCCAGACCTTGTTGGCGGTGCCGATGTGGATGCTCTTCGAAGTGGGCATCCTGTTCAGCGGCTTGATCAGCAAGCGTGGCGAACACCCGGATGACGCGCCTGTCGACGACGACCAGCCGCCAGCGACCCAGCCGTGAACCTGCTGCTGCTCGAAGAGGCCGACTTTATCGCGGCCGACCGCGTAGTGCTGCGTGATCGGCGCCTGGTGCATATGCAGGAGGTTCACCGCGCCGCCGTCGGTGACACCCTGCGCGTAGGCCGCATTGGCGGGCTGATGGGCAATGCCCAATTGCTGCGCCTGGAAGCCGCCGAAGCCGAACTGCAAGTGAGCTTCGACCAACCGCCGCCGAGCAAACTGCCCGTGACCTTGCTGCTGGCCCTGCCCCGCCCGAAGATGCTGCGCCGGGTGCTGCAAACAGTGGCGGCCATGGGCGTGCCCAAGGTGGTGCTGGTCAACAGCTACCGGGTGGAAAAAAGCTTCTGGCAAACCCCGTTCCTGGAGCCTGAAGCGGTGCGCGAGCAACTGATCCTCGGCCTGGAGCAAGCGCGGGACACGGTACTGCCCGAGATCATTATCGAGAAACGCTTCAAGCCGTTTGTCGAAGACCGGCTGCCGGCCATGGCGGCTGGCACCCTGGGTCTGATCGGCCATCCGGGCGATTACCCGGCTTGCCCCCGAGCCCTGGAAGAACCGGTGACCCTGGCCATCGGCCCGGAAGGCGGCTGGATTCCCTATGAAGTGGACCTGCTGGCCAAGGCCGGGTTGCAGCCGGTGCAGTTGGGTGCACGTATTTTGCGCGTCGAAACCGCCGTAACCGCCCTGCTCGCCCGCCTGTTCTAACCCCCCGCAGATCAAGCGATCATCTCGCCTTCTGTAGGAGCGAGCTTGCTCGCGAAAACCTCACAGACGCCGCGTTTACTCAGGAAGCACGCGTTACCGTTGACGTTTTTCGCGAGCAAGCTCGCTGCTACATTAGATGTGCATCGCTACAGTATCCTGCCCCCGTGCCGATAGCCTGTGAATAAGTCCAAGCCTTGTTCCAGGGGAGTTCGCAGCATGTATCGTTGGTTAGCCGAGAAACTGGGGAATGTAAGCGTCAACCGCAAGCTGAGCGTGGGCTTTGGCCTGGTGTTGCTCCTGACGCTGTTGATCACCTTTACCGGCTGGACCGGCCTGGGGGATGTGATCAGTCGCGGTGACAAGCTGGGCTTTATTTCCAGCCTCAATGGCCTGACCAAAGACCTGCGCCTGGCACGCCTGGACTTCGATATGCGCCGTGGCGAGCAAGGCACGGACAAGGTCGACGGCCTGCTCGCCCACCTCGACAGTGGCCTGAAGACCGCTGCCGAGCTGATCGAGCAACCTGACGATAAAGCCCTGGTCGAGCAGCAGCAGGAAGCCCTGAACCAATACAAAAAGGCCTTCGCCGCCATGGTCCAGGCGGGCCTCAAGCGTGAGGGCGCGCGCAGCAAACTCGGCGACACTGCCGACAATGCCGTCGCCAAGATCAACGAAATCGAAAAAGCCCTGTTGCAAGGTGACAGCGTCGCCCAGTTCAACAGCGTGGTTGAGCAGAGCAAGCTGATCCAGCAGTCGCGCTTCCAGGTACGCGGCTACACCTACAGCGGCAAGGTCGAAGCCGAGCAACCGGCCCTGGATGCCATCGACAACGCCCTGAAGAAAATCACCGAACTGCAAGGCCAGTTGCCTGCGCAATACCAGGCCAACCTGCAAGAAGCCGGGACTTCACTGCAAGCCTACCGCGTCGCCGTCAGCCAGTATCGCGATTCCCAGGTCGCCAGCGCCGCAGCGCTCAAAACCATGATCGCCCAAGGCGACATCCTGCTGGGCCACAGTGAAAAACTCACCGTCTCCCAGACCGCCGTGCGTGACGCAGATGCCGCGCAGGCCAAATACCTGTTGCTGCTTGCCACCGTGCTGGCGCTGATCGTCGGCGTCTTCGCGGCCTGGGCCATTACCCGCCAGATCGTCATCCCGCTGAACCAGACCCTCAAAGTCGCCGAGCGCGTGGCCTCCGGCGACCTGAGCCACAACCTGGAATCGGGCCGCCAGGACGAACTGGGCCAATTGCAGCGCGCCATGCAAAGCATGACCGTGGGCCTGCGCGAGTTGATCGGCGGGATCAGCGACGGTGTCACCCAGATCGCCAGTGCCGCCGAACAGTTGTCGGCCGTGACCGAACAAACCAGCGCCGGGGTCAACAGCCAGAAGGTCGAGACCGACCAGGTGGCCACCGCCATGAACGAGATGGCCGCCACCGTGCAGGAAGTGGCGCGCAACGCCGAAGAGGCCTCGGAAGCCGCCGTGGCCGCCGACCAGCAAGCCCGTGAAGGCGACCAGGTGGTGGGGGAAGCCATCGCCCAGATCGAGCGCCTGGCCACCGAAGTGGGTAATTCCACAGTGGCCATGGGTGAGCTCAAGCGCGAAAGCGACAAGATCGGCAGCGTGCTCGACGTGATTAAATCCGTGGCCCAGCAAACCAACCTGCTGGCCCTTAACGCCGCCATTGAGGCCGCGCGTGCGGGTGAAGCCGGTCGCGGCTTTGCCGTGGTGGCCGACGAGGTGCGCAGCCTGGCCCAGCGCACGCAGAAGTCCACTGAAGAGATCGAAGAGCTGATCGTCGGCCTGCAAAGTGGTACCCAGCAGGTGGCAACCATCATGGACAACAGCCGCGGGCTGACCGAGAGCAGTGTTGAGCTGACGCGCCGCGCCGGCCACGCGCTAGGCAATATCACCCGCACTGTCTCGACCATCCAGGCGATGAACTCGCAGATCGCCACCGCCGCCGAGCAGCAAAGCGCCGTGGCTGAAGAGATCAACCGCAGCGTGTTGAATGTGCGGGATATCTCCGAGCAAACTTCGTCGGCCAGCGAAGAAACCGCGTCCTCCAGTGCCGAACTGGCGCGCCTGGGGATCTACCTGCAGACCTTGGTCGGGCGCTTCCGGGTCTGAATTACCCTACGCGGCGGCTTACCAAAGCCGCCGCATCTTGTGAAATTTCCTACGCAGTTATCAGCCCTCCACGGGCCCGAATCGAATTAGCGTTTCAGGTGTCGCCAAACGCTTTCTCTGATTCGGAGGTTCACCATGTTTCCTCGGCTGACCCGCGTGCTGGTCAATGCCAGCGTCCGCCTCAAGCTCGCCCTGGGTTTTGGCCAAGTGCTGATTCTCAGTTTCCTGATCGCCGCCACCGGCTGGCAAGCCTTGAACGCCGTGCTTTACCGATCCAACAGCCTGACGACCCTGGGGCAACTGGCGGTCGACGCCGAGGCCATGCGCGCCGACCGCATCGTGTACCGCACCCTGACAGACAGCGATAGCCTGGGCAAAATGGCCGCGAAAATCGAGCGGATCGACCAGCACCTGGCCGACCTTTCAAACCGCCTGAAAGATCCAGCTGACCTGCAGCGACTTGAAGAAGCCAAGAGCCTTGCAAGCAACTTCAAGGCGGCACTGGCGCAACTGCCGCCCTTGATCGAACAGCGCGAGCGCATCCGCCCGGCGCTGAAAAAAATCGCTCTGCAAGCCAGCGATACCCTCGCCCAATTTGCCAGTGACCTGCCTGACCAGAACGACGAGAAGGCCCTCGATGCCATCGAGCAACTGCGCCAGGCCATGGAGCTGGCCGAAGATCGCGCCCAGAGCCCCGCCTGGGCCGCGCAATCGCTGGCGATGTATGCAGAGGCCATCGGCAAGGCGCTGGACGCTCTGGAGATCGCGCAACTGGCCGTCACAGCACTGCCGGTGGACTCAGCACTGCTCAAGACCGACCTGGCTAACTATCGCGAGCAGTTGATCAAGCTCAAGGAAGCCCAGCTCAATGTGGAGACCGTGCAAAACCGCTTCGAACAGCAACTCAATGACCTGCGCGAAAACAGCAACCAGTTGAGCCAAAGCCAAAACACCAAGCGAAACGACGAGGCAGACCACACCCGTACATTGCTGATCAGCGTGACAGTGGCCGCCCTGGCACTCGGCGCGCTGGCCGCCTGGTGGATCGCCCGGCAGATTGCAGCGCCATTGCGGGAGATCCTTAGCGCCGCGCACCGCGTTGCCGAGGGCGATCTCAGCCATGACATGGCGGTCGACCGTCGTGACGAACTTGGCCAGTTGCAGCAAAGCATCGGGCAAATGACCCGCAGCCTACGTAGCCTGATCAGCAGTATCGGCGACAGTGCCCGGCAGATCGCCGGGGCGGCTACACAGTTATCCACGGTCACCGAGCAGACCCGCAGCGGTCTCAACGAGCAGAAAGACGAAACCGACCAGGTGGCGACGGCAATGAATGAAATGCTCGCCACTGCCCAGGAAGTGGCGCGCCACGCCGAACGCGCCTCGGTGGCAGCCAATGAAGCCGACCAGCAGGCCGGCGCCGGTGAGCAGGTGGTCACCCAGGCCGTGGAGCAGATTGGCAACCTGGCCAGTGAAATGGCGCTGTCGGGACGCGCGATGCTCGCGTTGCAACAGGAGAGCCAGAAGATCGCCAGTGTGCTGGACGTGATCAAGTCCGTGTCTCAGCAGACCAACCTGCTGGCCCTGAACGCCGCCATTGAAGCGGCGCGTGCGGGCACTGCCGGCCAAGGCTTTGCGGTGGTCGCCGACGAAGTGCGCAGCCTGGCCCAACGCACTCAGGAATCGGCCGAGGAGATCGAAGGGCTGATCCTCGGCCTGCATAACGGCACCCAACAGGTGGCGGACATCATGGACAGCAGTCGCAGCCTGACAGACAACAGCGTCGCCCTGACCCGCGACGCCGGTGATGCCCTGATTGCCATTGCCCGCACGGTGACGATCATCCAGGAAATGAACCCGCAGATCGCCGCCGCAGCCGAACAGCAAAGCGCCGTGGCCGAGGAGATCAACCGCAGTGTGTTGAAGGTACGGGACGTGTCGGAACAGACTGCCGCCGCCAGCGAGGAAACGGCGGCGGCGAGTGTTCAGTTGACCAGGTTGAGCCTGGATTTGCAGACCCTGGTCGACAAATTCAAGCTCTGAAACACCACCCCTGTAGGAGCGAGCTTGCTCGCGAAAAACCCAAGGCCGCTGCGTTCATTCAGGGTGCGCTGCGTTATCGTTGAAGGTTTTCGCGAGCAAGCTCGCTCCTACAGTCATAGGACCTGGCGCAGGAAGGCTTGGGCGCGGGGGTCTTTTGGCGCATTGAAGAACTCGGCCGGGGCAGCGTCTTCCAGCAATTTGCCGTGGTCGAAAAACAACACCCGGTCTGCCACTTCCCGGGCAAAGCCCATCTCGTGGGTGACGCACACCATGGTCATGCCTTCCAGGGCCAGGGTCTTCATCACGTCCAGCACTTCACCGACCATTTCCGGGTCGAGGGCCGAGGTGGGCTCGTCAAACAGCATCACCTTGGGCTCCATCGCCAGGGCCCGGGCAATGGCGACACGTTGCTGCTGGCCGCCAGACAGGCGCGATGGAAACTCGTGGGCCTTCTGCGCGATACCGACCTTTTCCAGCAGCGCCAGGGCCTTGGCCTCGCGCTCTGGCTTGCCACGCTTGCGCACGACCTTTTGCGCCAGGCACAGGTTTTCCAGCACGGTCATGTGGGGGAAGAGGTTGAAGTGTTGGAACACCATGCCGACTTCACGGCGGTAGGCATTCACGTCGGTCTTGGGGTCGGCCAGTTGCAGGCCGTCGATGCTCACCGAACCTGAGTCGAACGCCTCCAAGCCGTTAAGGCAGCGCAGGAAAGTGGACTTGCCGGAGCCCGAAGGGCCGATAACCACCAGCACCTCGCCCTTGGCCACTTGGGTGGTGACGTGATCCACCGCGCGCACCACCTGCCCACGGGTATCGAAGACTTTTACCAGATCGCGCACTTCAATCACTTTGGGCGAGCCTCCGCTCAAGCCGGCTGGCCATCTTCGACAGCGGCAGGTTGATCAGCAGGTACAAGCCCGCCACACAGAACAGGATCTCAAACGGCGAGAACGAGGTGGTGATCACCTCGCGGCCGCTCTTGAGCAACTCGGTAATCGCGATCACCGACACCAGGGAGGTGTCCTTGACCAGGCTGATAAATTGCCCGGCCAGGGGCGGCAGCACGCGCTTGAACGCCTGCGGCAGTACCACGTGGCGCATCGACTGGCTGGCGCTCAAGCCCAGGGAGCGCGCCGCTTCGTCCTGGCCACGGGTGATGGACTGCACGCCAGCGCGCACGATTTCTGCCACGTAGGCACCGGTGAACAACGACAGCGCGGCGATCCCGGCGAACTCCCGGGACAGGTTGAGCACCGTGCCGATAAAGAAATAGAAAATGAAGATCTGCACCAGCAGCGGCGTACCGCGCACCAGCTCGACGTAGATCGTCGACAGGTCGCGCAAGGTAGGGTTCTTCGACAGCCGGCACAGCCCGGTCGCCAAGCCAATCGCCAAACCCAGGATGCCAGACACCACCGACAGCCACAATGTGGTCCACAAGCCCCACATCAACGGCCCCAATGCCCATTGCCGGGTCACGCCGACCACATCGCCTTCAGCCACGTCGTCGCCGCGCGCCACTTGCAGGCTGTTATCGGCAACCGTGAGCTTTTGCTCGACACCGGCGTCGTTGCGCAGGGTGACTTCGGCCGTATCGCCGTTGCGCACCAACTCGACCACGGTGGAAATATCCGCGGCGCGCTGGGAAGTTTCGGCTTGATAAGCGAAGTACTGCGGGACGCGGTTCCAGCGCCATTCGTAGGACATCAACGAGGTGGCGTAATACAAGGCACCCGCCAGGCCGACCAGCACGACCACCGTGAGCAGGTGCCAGGGCCATTGGGCTTTTTTCTGTTTCATTTCACTTTCCAGTTTTTTGTCGCCTGTCATGCCGCCTTCGCGAGCAAGCCCGCTCCCACACTTGACCGAGTTGTAACATCAAAATGCGGTCAAAATGTGGGAGCGGGCTTGCTCGCGAAGGGCGCGACGCGGTGCCCAGTGAGGCCTTATTCCATGTCCTTGAGCCACTCGGAGCTCTTGAACCACTTGTCATGGATGCGATCGTAGGTGCCGTCGTTACGGATCTGGTGCAGGAAGTTGTTGATGAAGTTGATGCTGTCGTAATCGCCTTTCTTCAAACCGAACGCCAGGGGTTCAAAGGTGAAGGGTTCGTCCAGGAACACCAGCTTGCCGTTACCGACTTTCTTCTCGGCCACCACGTTGTACGGTGCGTCGTAGACGAACGCATCAGCCTTGCCGTTGACCACGTCGAGCACGCCTTCCTGCTCGTTGTCGTAGCCGTGGTACTTGGCTTTGGAGATCAACTTCTTGGCCACCATCTCACCGGTGGTGCCGAGCTTGGAGGTCAGGCGGTATTTCTCGTCGTTCAGGTCTTTGTAGGACTTGATGGTGCCTTCCAGTTCCTTACGGATCAGCAGCGTCTGGCCGACCACGATGAAGGGTTCGCTGAAGTTCAGGCGCAGGTTGCGTTCCTGGGTCAGGGTCATGCCGCTGCCGATCATGTCGAACTTGCCGGTCAGGAAGGCCGGGATGATGCCGTCATAGCCGGTGGACACCAGCTCCAGCTTGACGCCCATGGACTTGGCCATGGCCTTGAGGATGTCGACCTCGAAACCGATGATTTCACCGCGCTTGTCGGTCATTTCGAACGGCATGTAGGTGGGGTCCATGCCGACTTTCAACGTGCCGCGCTTGACCGCCTCATCAATGGCGCCGGCCTGTGCCACGGTGGCAGCGACCAGCGCGGTGACGCCAAGCATCAGCATCGAAAGATACTTTTTCATCATCAAGACCCCTGAACGATTCTTATAAGGTGGGCGCACAAAAGGGCTGCGCCATTTCGGGGAGCGATCCTAACCCACTCGTTGCCCGCCACAAAGGTTTCACCGGTAAATGTTATCGGCGTGTATCGGAAAACACTGACAGCGGCCAGGCCCAGAGCAGGAGCAGACGCTTGCGCGCAGCCTCTCGCTTAGGAATTGATGTGTAAGCAGTTATGACGATCAGTCGATCTCGGCGATCCAGGCCGTGTCCCTTAACCACTTGTCATGCAGGCGATCGTAGGTGCCGTCCTGGGCGATCTGATTGAGAAAGTGGTTGATCCAATTGAGGCTGTCGTAATCACCTTTTTTCAGGCCAAACGCCAAGGGCTCAAAGGTAAAAGGTTGCTCCAGTGCCAACAAGGCACTGTTCTGTGGCCGACTCATTGCGATCAGGTTGTAGGGCGCATCATGGATAAAAGCATCGGCCTTGCCTTCCACCACCTGCCGCACGCCCTCTTCCGGGTCAGCCACACTGCTGAGCCGAGCGGATACGAGAAAGCGCTGCGCAGCGGCTTCGCCGGTGGTGCCTTGGATGGTAACGACGCGGTAACTGGCGTCGTCCAGCTCTTCAATACTGGACACCTTCGCGCCCAGGCGCGGATGCAGCAGCACCGTCTGGCCCACCACGATAAACGAGTCACTGAAGTTGAGCTTGAGGTTGCGCTCTTGGGTGACCGTCATGCCGCTGCCAATCAGATCAAATTTGTTTGCCGTCAGCCCTGGCAGCAACTCCGTGTAGGGCACCGCCACCAACTCCAGCTCTACACCCAGCGCGCGACTCATGGCGTGGAGCAAGTCAATTTCAAAGCCGACGATGCGTCCCTGCCTATCGAGCATTTCGAACGGCACGTTATTGGGGGTGGTGCCGACTTTAAGTACGCCACGGCGCACAGCGTTGTCCAGCGCGCCCGCGTAAAGCAGGCCCGCGTGTCCCCCCAGCAAAAAGCCCATCAGCAATGCCAAACAATACCTTTTGATCATGAATGCCCCCGTGGCGAGTCCAATGTGGGGGGCGATCCTAACCCAGCCGCAGGCACGGCAATACGCTTCGAACAAAGGTCTTTTGTTTCGAAATAACAAGGAGTTAGGAATAAAAAGGAAGGGGCTAAAAACGCTGTAGGACCAACGTTTGAAACACCCCCGAAGTGAGCCTTCGGGGGTGCCTGAATCAGGCCGGTTGGGCCTGGGGCGACTGTGGTTGCAGGGGCAGCAATGGCGCGTGCGGATCGGCCTTGATCGAGGCACGCCAAGCGCCGAGCCACTCGGCATGACCTTCGCTCCACACCTGCTCATGCAGGCGAGCCAGGGCCACCGGGTCGCTGAGCAAGGCCAGGCGTTCGCTGTTGTTGAGGCCGGCCGGGCCGACTTTCAACGCGTGGCGAACACGCTCCATGCGCAGGTACTCGATGGGCTCGGCCTCCCGGTGCCGCGAGGTCGCCAAGGCGCAGGCCAGGGCGTTCTGCTGCGGGTCGACCACCGAACGCACAAAGCCGTCGTTGAGAGCGTGCCAACGGTTTTCGTGGGTGTACTTCTCGGTCGACAGCAGGGCTTGCGGCGGATTGTATTCCTCAGGGATCAGGAACAGGCTCTCGTCGCGAGACTTGAGGCCCAGCTTGACCCGGCTGGAAATCACCGACACCGGGATCGACAGCATCAGCGAACCGACGATCGGCACCAGCCACCACAGGAAGCTTGGGTTCAACCACACCACCAGCAGCGCCCACAAAAAGCCCAGCACGGTTTGCGGACCGTGGCGCTTGACCGCCTCGCTCCATGGCGTGGAGTCGTCGTCACGTTGTGGCGAGTTCCAAGTAGCGGCCCAGCCGAGGAACGCAGCGAGGACGAAACGGGTGTGGAAAATCATCCGCACCGGCGCTAGCAGCATGGAGAACAGCATCTCCAGCAGCATCGACAGGGTCACATTGAACTTGCCACCGAACTCTTTGGCGCCCTTGGCCCAGATCAGGATGATGCTGAGTAGTTTAGGCAGGAACAACAGCACGATGGTGGTGGAGAACAGCGCCACCGCCTTGTCCGGGTGCCATTGTGGCCACAGCGGGTACAACTGGCGCGGAGCCATGAAGTACTGCGGCTCCATCAGCGTGTTCACCGCCAGCAACGCCGTGGACAGCACCAAAAAGAAGAACCACAACGGCGCCGACAGGTAGGACATCACGCCGGTGAGGAACACCGCACGGTGCACCGGGTGCATGCCTTTAACCAGGAACAGGCGGAAGTTCATCAGGTTACCGTGGCACCAGCGGCGGTCACGCTTGAGTTCATCCAGCAGGTTCGGCGGCAGTTCTTCGTAGCTGCCCGGCAGGTCGTAGGCAATCCACACGCCCCAGCCGGCACGGCGCATCAGCGCCGCTTCAACGAAGTCGTGGGAAAGAATCGCACCGGCAAACGCACCCTTACCTGGCAACGGCGCCAGGGCGCAGTGCTCGATAAACGGCTTCATACGGATAATGGCGTTGTGGCCCCAGTAGTGGGACTCACCCAACTGCCAGAAGTGCAGGCCGGCAGTAAACAGCGGGCCGTACACGCGAGTGGCGAACTGCTGCATGCGCGCATACAGGGTGTCCATGCCCGACGCACGCGGCGCGGTCTGGATAATCCCGGCATCCGGCGTGGCTTCCATCAGGCGCACCAGGCTGGTCAGGCACTCGCCGCTCATCACGCTGTCGGCGTCGAGAACGACCATGTACTTGTAGTCACCGCCCCAACGACGGCAGAAGTCGTCGAGGTTGCCGCTCTTGCGCTTAACGCGGCGGCGGCGACGGCGATAGAAGATCTTGCCGAAACCACCGGCTTCGCGGCAGACGTCGAGCCAGGCTTGCTGTTCGGCGATGCAGATGTCGGCGTCGTTACTGTCGCTGAGCACGAAGAAATCGAAGCGATCCAGGTCACCGGTCGCGGCCACCGATTCGAACGTTGCACGCAAACCGGCGAATACACGCGGCACGTCTTCGTTGCAGATCGGCATCACAAGCGCGGTGCGCGCATCCTTGGGAATCGGCTCGTCGCCGGCACTTTTACCGGAGATACGGTATTTATCGTGCCCGGTCAGCAGCTCCAGGAAGCCCATGAGCGCGGTCCAGAAACCGGCCGACACCCAGCAGAACAGAATCCCGAACATGATCAGGATGCTGGTTTGCAGGGCGTAAGGCAGTACCTGGGTGGCGGTTTGCAGCAGGGTCTGGTTGCGAATTTCGTCGAAGTCGACCAGCGACCAGCCCTGGTACGGCATGATGCCTTTCATGTACCAGCCGGCCACGATGGTCTGGCCCAGCATCAGCACCAACAGGATGTAACGACGGATCGAGCCGACGGTACGCCAGCGCGCAGCCGGCAGTACCCGCTCATCTTTCGGTGGCTTGGGCGGGTTGGTGCGACCGGTCATCCGGCGCCAACCGCGCACCAGGATGTTGGTGCGCCAAGGCTCGGGCACCACTTTGGTCCGACGGATCGGCGGCGTGGCCTTCAGGCACACGCGACCGCTGGCATCGAGCGCCAGCATCTCGGCGTCTTCCAGCTCTTCGGCGCTGTTGAGGGTCAAGCGGCGGCCAACCGACGCTTGGGCAGCGTCGGTCGGTGCGTCGAAGGTCTTGGACGACAGACGTTCGTGCAACTCGCTGAAGGACGTGCAGCCCGCCAGCTCGGCGCGCTGCTCAGCCGTCATGGGTAGATGCGCCAGGTACTCGGACAGAGTCTCTGGCTTGACTTGAGAATTACTCATCGGCAGGCAACTGATAGCTCCAGGTTTCGGTCAGGACTTGCTCGGTCTTGATCGGCTCCGGTGTGGCTGGGGCAGCCTCAGGCTGTTTGGCTTCCTTGTCCTTGGCGTCTTTCTTGGCCTGCTTCTCATGCTGCTTGGCCAAGACTTTGTCGGCCTTGAGCACATGGTTGGAAACCGACTCAGGCTCAGGCTGCACGATATCTTGCACCAGCGCCGCACGCATTTCGGTCGGCTTGCTTGCGTCCTTGATCTTCATACGCAGGGTCAGGCGCCAGCCTTTGGTGTGTTCGTTGTAACGCACGCTGTTTTCAACCAGTTCGGCGTTATCGCCCACGCTCACCTGGCTACGTACCGGCGCGTCCGGCAGCAGTTTCTTCAGGGACGGGCCCTCGAAGTCCACCAGGTAGGCCACGCTGCCGTCGGGCTGACGGATCAGGTTGGATTGCTTCACGTCACCGGTAGAACGCAGGGTCTGCTTGACCCAGGCACTGTCCGGCGAATGGAAAGCTGCGTCGTCCAATGTCCAGTGCAGACGGTAGGCTACGTCCAGCGGCTTGCCGACTTCCGGCAGTTCGGCCGGGCTCCAGAAGGCCACGATGTTGTCGTTGGTTTCATCGGCGGTCGGGATCTCGACCAGGTCGACGGAGCCTTTGCCCCAATCGCCTTCAGGTTCGATCCAGGCGCTTGGGCGCTTGTCGTAGTTGTCGTCCAGGTCTTCGTAGTGGCTGAAATTGCGACCACGCTGCAACAGGCCGAACCCACGCGGGTTCTCGACGCTGAAGTTGCTGACAGACAGGTGTTTAGGGTTGTTCAGCGGGCGCCAGATCCACTCGCCATTGCCAGCGTGGATCGACAGGCCGCTGGAATCGTGGAGCTCGCGACGGTAGTTGAGGACCTTGGACGGCTGGTTGGCGCCGAACAGGAACATCGAGGTCAACGGCGCAACGCCCAGCTTGCTGACCTTGTCACGCAGGAACATCTGGGATTTGACGTCCACCACGGTGTCGGTGCCAGGGCGCAGGATCAGACGATAAGCGCCAGTGGCACGTGGCGAATCCAGCAGCGCAAAGATCACCAGGTGCTTGTCACCCGGCTTTGGACGCTCGATCCAGAACTCGGTGAAACGCGGGAATTCTTCGCCAGACGGCAATGCGGTGTCGATCGCCATGCCACGGGCAGACAGGCCATACACCTGGTCTTTGCCCACGACGCGGAAATAGCTGGCGCCGAGCATGGTCATGATTTCGTCTTGCTTGTCAGCCTTGTTGATCGGGAAAAGCACACGGAAACCGGCGTAACCCAACTGTTCGGTGGCTTTAGGATCAAATTTCACATCGCCGAAATCGAAACGCGTCGGGTCGTACTTGATTTCATGCACGCTGTCGGCGGTGACTTCGTTGATTTTCACCGGGGTGTCGAAATGCATCCCCTGGTGATAGAAGGACAGCTTGAACGGGGTGTTCTGATCGGCCCACTCGGCTTTTTCATTGCGGAAACGAATTTTCTGGTAATCCGCGAATTTCATTTCGCGGAATTCGTTCGGCAAATTGCTGCGCGGAGCTTCGTATTTCTGCCCGGCCAGCTCTTTTGCCTTGGCCGACACATCATCCAGACTGAACGCCCACAGTTGACCCGCGCCGAACAGGCAAAACAGGGCGGAGCCCGTCACCAGTGCGTTTCGTAACCGTTTGGCAGACAATTTTGGTGCATTACAGGGACTAACAATCACGAGCAACCCTCGCCGAAAACAGATCAAAAAACCAACTGCCAGCTATCTATATGCCAGGTTGGCGAGCAATGTTCCGACTCCTCTGGGGCAAAATGATTCCCCACGCGGTTGTCGGACAAGGCTCTACCTAAGTCAAAAATGGACCAAACAAAGCTGATCCCCGTAGCGCGCGATTATCTAGTAGCCCGCGAGACAACGCATCAGGGGCAGCGAAGTATTTGTAGCGAAACCCTGCGTTTTTAGGCATTAACGTCGTTTTTCATACATTCATGTCTGTAAGAGGAAGGTCACAGGGCCATCATTGACCAAATGCACCTGCATATCCGCGCCAAAACGCCCTGACGCCACCTTGCCATGCAATTGTTGCGCTTGTAACAACAAGTGATCAAAAAGCGCCGCTCCCAGGGCCGGTGGAGCCGCTGTGGAGAAGCTGGGCCGCAACCCGCTTTTGGTATCCGCCGCCAAGGTGAACTGCGACACCAGCAGCAAACCGCCGCCGATGTCCTTGAGGGACAGGTTCATCTTGCCCTCCTCGTCACTGAACACCCGATAGTTAAGCAGCTTGTGCAGCAGTTTGTCGGCGCTTTCGGGCGTATCTGAAGGCTCGACGGCGACCAGCACCAGCAAACCCTGGTCGATTGAGCCTACCACCTCACCCGCGACCTCGACTCGGGCACCACGCACCCTCTGCAACAGGCCCTTCATGCTTCTTCAGGCGGCAGGTCGAGCAGGCGTCGGGCCATTTCACCGGTCGCGCGTACCAGCGCGTCAGTGATACCCGGCTCGGAGGCCGCATGCCCGGCCTCGCGGATCACCTGCAACTCACTGTTGGGCCAGGCCTGATGCAGCTCCCAGGCGTTATCCAGCGTGCAGATCATATCGTAGCGGCCATGGATGATGACGCCAGGCAGATGGGCGATCTTGTGCATATCGCGAATCAGCTGGTTGGGTTCCAGGAAGGAGTTGCTGGTGAAGTAATGGCATTCGATACGTGCGATGGACAAGGCGCGCTGCGGCTCGGAAAACCGCTCCACATGCTGTGGGCTCGGGCACAGGCCCAGCATGCGGCCTTCCCAGCCCGACCAGGCTTTGGCCGCGTGCATCTGGGCGATCTGGTCATTGCCGGTCAGGCGCTTGTGGTAAGCGGCGATCATGTCGTGGCGCTCCTCCACCGGGATCGGGGCCACGTAGTCCTGCCAGTAATCCGGGAACAGACGGCTCGCGCCCTCCTGGTAGAACCAGCGAATATCCTGGGGGCGGGCGAGGAAGATGCCGCGCACGATCAGGCCGAGCACACGCTCGGGATGGGTTTGCGCATAGGCCAGGGCCAGGGTCGAGCCCCAGGAGCCGCCGAACAGCACCCATTTGTCGATGCCCAGGTGCTCGCGGATGCGTTCAAGGTCGGCGACCAGATCCCAGGTGGTGTTGTTCTCCAGGCTCGCCCTAGGCGTGGAACGGCCGCAGCCACGCTGGTCGAAGGTGACAATATGGTAGAGGTTCGGGTCGAAATAGCAGCGGCTCTGGGCGTCGCAACCGGAGCCGGGGCCGCCATGGATGAACACGACAGGCAAGCCTTCGGGGGAGCCACTTTCATCGACATACAGGGTGTGGGTGTCATCGACAGCCAGATCGTGCCGGGCGTAGGGTTTGATCTGCGGGTACCAAGTCTGCATTGCGTGCTCCGTAGGGTGTCGGGTTCATCCCTGGGGGGACGTCTATTATTTTGCCGTTTGGCATCATAAACCCGAATTGTGCAATGAGCATGTCCTTGAGCACTTAGACCTGTGTCAGCAGTTGGCGCCTCAGATAACCGAGCAGATAGTCATACAGCCGAACCACCTCCGGCACCTGGCCGCGAGCCCGCAAATAACCGTGGGCCAGCCTTCTGCTGGATCAGGCGCTTCGGAGCGATAGCACATGCAGTTGTAGGTTTGGCGCAGGCCAGCCTGGGATGAGTCATCGCGGGTAGAAGCTTCGGTCTTGGCGACAGTGTGGGAGCTGGCTTGCCCGCGATGGCGGTGTGTCAGTTGATAAAAGTGGTGCTGAACCACCGTTATCGCAGGCAAGCCAGCTCCCACATTTGGAGCGCATTCTCATGATAGAGCGCGGTCAAGCGTGGGAGCGGGCTTGCTCGCGAAAGCTATTGCAGCAGCACCAACAATTACCGGTAGTGCTTCTGCCCCCAAGCCAACAGCCCTTCCAGCAACTGCCTCAACACCACCTGCGTCGGCTCGGCCAAATCATGGCGATAACGGAACGGCTCGAACTCCTCCATATAGGTGCTCTGGCACAACTCCAACTGCACCGCATGGATATCCTGCGCCGGGTTGCCGTAGTGACGGGTGATATGGCCGCCCTTGAAGCGCCCATTCAGCACATGGGTGTATTGCGGATGCTGGGCGCAGATGGCTTCCAGCTGGCTGGCCAGCTGCGGGTCGCACGCAGCGCCGTTGAAGGTACCCAAATTGAAGTCCGGCAATTTGCCGTCAAACAGGTGCGGGATCACCGAGCGGATCGAGTGCGCGTCGAACAGCAACGCATAACCGAACTCGGCCTTGAGGCGTGCCAGTTCTTCTTGCAGTTGACGGTGGTACGGCCCCCAGATTTTTTGCAGGTAGCTGGCCCGCTCTTCGTCGGAGGGCGTTTGCCCTTCACGGAACAACGGCACGCCGTCGAACAGCGTCTCGGGGTACAGGCCGGTAGTAGCGCCGGCATACAGCGGCGTGTTGTCGGAAGGCCGGTTGAGGTCGATGACAAACCGCGAGTACTGCGCAGCCAGGGTGCTGGCGCCCAGTTCTTCGGCAAAGTCATACAACAGGGGGATATGCCAGTCGGTGTCCGGCAGGCTTTGCGCCTCGGGGATCAACCCGTCCTGGACCGCAGGGGTGAGGCGCAGGCCGGCGTGGGGCATGCTGATCAGCAGCGGTACACGGCCTTGTTTGAATGTCAGAACCTTATCCACAACAACATCCTCTCAAACAGTGACATCGACGCCGTGGCGCACGACGCGTTTATCCAGTTCGCCACCCAGCCAGTAGGCCAGGTCGGCGGGGCGGTCGATCTGCCAGGCGACAAAGTCCGCGACCTTGCCCACTTCCAGGGAACCATGGGTATCACCCAGCCCCAACGCGGTGGCCGCGTGTTGCGTGGCGCCGGCCAGGGCTTCTTCCGGGGTCATGCGGAACAGGGTGCAGGCCATGTTCAGCATCAGCCGCACCGACAGTGCCGGCGAGGTGCCGGGGTTGAGGTCGCTGGCGATAGCGATCTTCACGCCGTGTTTGCGCAGGGCCTCCATCGGCGGCAGTTGGGTTTCACGCAGGAAGTAAAAAGCGCCCGGCAGCAACACGGCGACGGTGCCAGCAGCGGCCATGGCGATGGCGTCTTCTTCGGTCATGAATTCCAGGTGGTCGGCCGACAGAGCCTGGTAGCGCGCCGCCAGGCTGGAGCCGTGCAGCGATGAGAGCTGCTCGGCGTGCAGCTTCACGGGCAAGCCAAGCTGTTGGGCAACCTTGAATACGCGCTCGACCTGTTCGGGGGAAAAGGCCAAGTATTCACAGAAGGCATCCACCGCATCCACCAGCCCTTCTGCTGCCAGCGCCGGCAGCATCTCCTTGCAGATGTGCTCAATGTAGTCGTCGGCACGGTCTTTGTACTCCGGCGGCAACGCGTGGGCGGCCAGGCAGGTGGCGCGCACGCTGACCGGCAGTGCTTCACCCAGACGCCGGGCCACGCGCAGCATCTTGCGTTCGTTGGCCAGGTCCAGGCCGTAGCCGGACTTGATCTCCACCGTGGTCACGCCGTCACGCAGCAAACTGCGCAGGCGCTTTTCGGCACTCGAGAACAGCTCATCTTCGCTCGCCGCACGGGTTGCGCGCACCGTACTGGCAATGCCGCCGCCCTTGGCCGCGATCTCGGCGTAGCTGACGCCTTCGAGGCGCTGCTCGAATTCGCCGCTGCGATTACCACCAAACACCGCATGGGTGTGGCAGTCGATCAGCCCCGGGGTAACCCACGCGCCTCGCAGGTCATGCACCGGGGCGTAATCCGCCGTCGGCGCCTGGCTGCGAGGGCCGACCCACTCGATGAGCGAGCCGGCAGTCACCATGGCGGCATCCTCGATGATCGAGTATTTGCCGTTGGCCATGGTTGCGACGTGGCAGTGTTGCCAAAGCGTTTTCATCAACGCCTCCCTAAGTTATCGATGAGACAAAACCGGGTCGTAATCGACCTTGGCCGTTTGCCCGGCGGCAGGCTTGACCCACAGCCAGTAGGCGATGATCAGCAGCACGATCCACACGGCGCCCACCATCAACGCCGCCTGGGTGTCCGGGAAGTAACCGAGTACACCAAACACAAACAGCATGAACACAATGGCCGCTGCCGGCGCATAGGGCCAGAACGGCACCGGGAATTTCAGTTCGGCGACCTGCGCCTTGGTCATGGAGCGGCGCATGGCGACCTGGGTAAACAGGATCATCAGCCAGACCCACACGGTGGCGAAGGTGGCAATCGAGGCGATCAGCAGGAACACGTTTTCCGGGATCAGGTAGTTGAGCACCACACCGCCGAGCAAGGCGGCGCCCATGACCACCACGGTCATCCACGGTACGCCCTGTTTGGACAATTGCGCGAAGCCCTTGGGCGCCTGCCCTTGTTGAGCCAGGCCGTACATCATGCGCCCGGCGCCGAAGATGTCGCTGTTGATCGCCGACACCGCCGCCGAGATCACCACGATGTTAAGGATAGTCGCCGCCGAGCCAATCCCCAGGTTGCTGAAGATCTGCACGAACGGGCTGCCCTGGCTGCCGATCTGCGGCCACGGGTAGATCGCCATCAACACGAACAGGGTAAGCACGTAGAACAGCAGGATACGCAGCGGCACCGCGTTGATCGCCTTGGGGATCACGCGCTGCGGGTCCTTGGCTTCACCGGCGGTGATGCCGATGATTTCGATGCCGCCAAAGGCGAACATCACCACCGCAAACGAGGCAATCAACCCGCCGATGCCGTTAGGCATGAAGCCACCGTGGGCCCACAGGTTGCTCAGACCGCTGGCCTGGGTTTCGCCTGCCGAGTGAATGCCGAACAACATGATGCCGAAGCCGCCGAGGATCATCGCCACAATCGCGCCGACCTTGAGCAGCGACAGCCAGAACTCCATCTCGCCAAAGACTTTGACGTTGCACAGGTTCAGGCCGCCGATCAAAAACACGATGCCCAGCACCCAGACCCAACGGGCCACTTCGGGAAACCAGAAGCCCATGTAGATGCCGAACGCGGTGACGTCCGCGAGGCAGACGATGATCATTTCAAAGGCGTAGGTCCAGCCGAGGATAAACCCGGCCATCGGTCCCAGGTAGGTGCTGGCGTAGTGGCCGAAGGAGCCGGACACCGGGTTGTGCACGGCCATCTCACCGAGGGCGCGCATCACCATGAAGACGGCGGCGCCGCCGATCAGGTAGGCCAGCAGCACGGCGGGGCCGGCCATCTGGATGGCGGAGGCCGAGCCATAGAACAGCCCGGTGCCGATCGCGGAACCCAGGGCCATGAAGCGAATATGTCGGGCGTTGAGCCCGCGTTTCAAACCTTTTTCTGGCTGGTGCATTTCTCTTCCCTAGTTATTCTTATCCCGAGAAAATTCAAAGCTGCAAACATTCAAACTGTGGGAGCTGGCTTGCCTGCGATAGCGGTGTATCAGTCAACAGATGGGTTGCTGACCTACCGCTATCGCAGGCAAGCCAGCTCCCACATGGGTCAATGTCGCTCTTAGAGGCTTGGCAGCAACTTGGCCGGCACCAGCTCATTCAGGCAGCGGCTGGCGAGCAGTTCGCTGGCGGCGTTGATGTCCGGGGCGAAGAAACGGTCCTTGTCATAGAACGCCACTTTGCCGCGCAGGATGCCACGGGCTTTTTCCAGCTTGGGCGAGGTCTTCAGGCCGTCGCGCAGGTCCAGGCCCTGGCACGCCGCGAGCCATTCCACCGCGAGGATGCCCCGGGTGTTCTCGGCCATTTCCCACAAACGCTTGCCCGCAGCCGGGGCCATGGACACGTGGTCTTCCTGGTTGGCCGAGGTCGGCAAGCTGTCGACGCTATGGGGATGGGCCAGCGCCTTGTTCTCGCTGGCGAGCGCTGCGGCAGTCACCTGGGCAATCATGAAGCCCGAGTTCACCCCGCCATTGCTCACCAGAAACGGCGGCAGTTGCGACATGTGCTTGTCCATCATCAACGAGATCCGGCGCTCGCTCAGGGAGCCGATTTCGGCAATGGCCAGCGCCATATTGTCGGCAGCCATGGCCACGGGTTCGGCGTGGAAGTTGCCACCGGAAATCACATCGCCCTCGGCGGCAAAGACCAGCGGGTTATCCGACACCGCGTTGGCTTCTACCACCAGCACCTCGGCGGCCTGGCGCAATTGGGTCAGGCAGGCGCCCATGACCTGCGGCTGGCAACGCAGGGAATACGGGTCTTGCACCTTGTCGCAGTTCTGGTGCGATTGGGACACCTGGCTGCTCTCACCGAGCAGGTCGCGATAGGCCGCTGCCGAGTCGATCTGGCCGCGCTGGCCACGCGCCGCATGAATACGCGCATCGAACGGCGAGCGCGAACCCAGTACCGCTTCCACAGTGAGGCCGCCGCACGCGAGGGCGCCGGCGAACAGGTCTTCGCCTTCGAACAGGCCACGCAGGGCATAGGCCGTGGACACCTGGGTGCCGTTGAGCAGGGCCAGGCCTTCTTTGGCGGCCAGGGTCAGCGGCGTGAGGCCGGCGACTTTCAGTGCCTCGGTGGCTTCCAGCCATTCGCCCTTGTGACGCGCTTTGCCTTCGCCAAGCAGTACCAAGGACATGTGTGCCAACGGCGCCAGGTCACCGGAGGCGCCGACCGAACCTTTAAGTGGAATGTGCGGGTACACCTCGGCGTTGATCAGCGCGATCAGCGCGTCGATCACCTGGCGACGAATCCCGGAGAAGCCACGGCTCAGGCTGTTGACCTTGAGCACCATGACCAGTCGCACCAGCGCATCGCTGATCGGCTCACCGACGCCGGCAGCATGGGACAGCACCAGGGAGCGCTGGAGATTTTCCAGGTCTTCGCTGGCGATGCGGGTCGAGGCCAACAGGCCAAAACCGGTGTTGATGCCATAGGCGGTGCGGTTCTCGGCGAGAATCTGCTCCACACAGGCAACGCTGGCTTCGATCTGGGCCGAGGCGCTGTCATCCAGGCTGAGGGTTACTGGCTGCTGGTAGATGGCACGCAGTTGGGCGAGGCTCAGTTGGCCTGGAATCAGGTTTAGCGCAGTCACATTCATTCTCCTTGTGAATTGTTCTTAGGTGTTCAGTGCAAATTCGGTAATGCAGTGTCTTTAAGCAACTGGGCAGCGGCGGCAATATCCGGCGCCAGCCAGCGGTCCTGTTCATAGGCGGGGACCACTTCGCGCAGCAGCCGCCAGGCGCGGTCGGTACCGGCGCCGAAGCGCTGGTCCTTGAGAAACTCGAAAGCCTGGGCCGCCAGCAGGTACTCGATGGCAAGAATCTGGGTGACGTTGGCCAGCACTTGGTGCAGCTTGAGCGCGGCATTGGTGCCCATGCTCAAGTGGTCTTCCTGCAGGCCCGAGGTGACGAAGTTGTCCAGCACCGCAGGTTGCGCCAACTGGCGGTTCTGCCCACACAAGGACGCGGCGACGTACTGCACGATCATCATTCCGGAGTTGACGCCCGGGTTGCTCACCAGAAAGGCTGGCAGGCCGCTGACATGCGGGTTGACCAGGCGGTCCAGGCGGCGCTCGGCCACCGAGCCGATCTCGGCCATGGCGATGGCGAGCATGTCGGCCGCCAACGCGACGGACTGCCCGTGGGGGTTGGCCTGGGACACCACGCGGTAATTGTCCGGCGTGCCCAGCACCAGCGGGTTGTCGGTGGCGCTGTTGAGTTCGGTCTCGATCTGGCGCGTGGCGTGCTCCACCTGGTCGCGGGCCGCGCCGTGGATCTGCGGGATCGAGCGAATGCTCAAGGCGTCCTGGGTGCGAATACCTTTACTGCTGGCAATCACCTCACTGCCGTCGAGCAGGGCACGCAGGTTGATGCCTACGTGCTGCATGCCCGGGTGCGGCTTGAGGGCGATGATGGCTTCGTCGAAGGCGTCGATCTGGCCGCGCTGGGCTTCGAAACTCATGGCACCGATCACGTCGGCCCATTGCAGCAAGTGATGCGCATCGGCCAGGGCCAGGCAGCTCAGGCCGGTCATGCACGGCGTGCCGTTGACCAGGCACAGGCCGTCCTTGGCGCCGAGTACCACGGGCTGCAAACCTTCAGCGTGCAACGCGTGTTGCGCCGTGACGATCTGGCCGCGGTAGCTCACATTGCCGACGCCCAGCAGGGCCACGCCGATATGGGCCATGTGGGTCAGATACCCCACCGAGCCTTGGGACGGCACTTGCGGGGTGATGCCGTGGTTGAGCAGCGCCAGCAGCGCGTGCACCACCTGCGGATGCAGGCCGGACTTGCCGTGGCTGTAGTTGATGATCGCCGCGCAGATGATCGCGCGGGTCTGCTCATCGCTGAGCACCGGGCCGACGCCGCAGGCGTGGCTCAGCAGCGTGTTGCGCGACAGTTGGCTCAGTTGCTCGGTCTTGAGCGAGACGTTGCACAGCGCGCCCAGGCCGGTGTTCACGCCATAGGCGCGCTCACCGCTGGTGACGATGCGTTGCACGATGGCTTGGGCATTGTCGATGCGCGCCCAGGCGTGGCCGGAGAGTTCGAGCATGGCGCCGTGGCGGGCGACGGCGGTGACGTCCTGCCAGCGCATTGGGGTGTCGGCGATGATGATTGTTGTTGCCTGGGACATCGTTGACCTCTTCATAATCTCTACAGCATTGCCGGCCTCATCGCGGGCAAGCCCGGCTCCCACATTTGACCGATGTGAACCCAATCAAGTGTGGGAGCTGGCTTGCCTGCGATGGCGCCAGCCGATTCACCACACAGCCCGGATCAGACCACCGCCGCCCGCCGCTGAACAAAGCGGTCCACATACTCATCCGCCGGCGAGTGCAGAATCTCTCGCGGGGTGCCGACCTGGATCAGCTTGCCGTCCTTGAGGATCGCAATGCGGTTACCGATGCGCACAGCCTCGTCGAGGTCGTGGGTGATGAATACGATGGTCTTGTGCAGGGTCTTTTGCAGCTCGAGCAATTGATCCTGCATCTCGGCGCGGATCAACGGGTCGAGGGCGCTGAAGGCTTCGTCCATCAGGATGATGTCGGTGTCGGCCGCCAAGGCGCGGGCCAGGCCCACGCGCTGGCGCATGCCGCCGGACAGCTGGTGCGGGTATTTGTTTTCGTAGCCCTTGAGGCCCACGGTTTCGATCCAGTGCAACGCACGTTCGGCGCAAACCTGCTTGGTCTCACCACGTACTTTGAGGCCGTAGGCAACGTTGTCGAGCACGCTCTTGTGCGGCAGCAGGCCGAAGCTCTGGAACACCATGCTGATCTTGTGCCGACGGAATTGGCGCAGGGCTTCCATGTCCAGTTGCAGGATGTCTTCGCCGTCCACCAGGATCGCGCCACTGGTGGGGTCGATCAGGCGGTTGAAGTGGCGCACCAGGGTGGATTTGCCCGAACCCGACAAGCCCATGATCACAAAGATCTCACCGGTGCCGATGCTCAGGGACAGGTCATTGACGCCGACCACGCAACCGGTCTCGGCCAGTACCTGGTCCTTGGTCTTGCCCTGGCCGACCATGGCCAGCGCATCCTGGGCGCGCGCGCCGAAAATCTTGAAGACGTTTTTGACTTCGATTTTGCTGACAGTCGTCATTTGCTCGCCTCATGCCGTGGGCGGCCATAAGCCTGGGTAATGCGGTCGATGACCACTGCAAGAATCACGATCGCCAGCCCGGCTTCAAGGCCACGGCCGACGTTGAGGGTCTGGATGCCGACGAGCACGTCTTCACCCAAGCCACGGGCACCGATCATCGAGGCGATCACCACCATCGATAGCGCCATCATGGTGGTCTGGTTGATACCGGCCATGATGCTTGGCAGCGCCAGCGGCAATTGCACGCCGAACAGTTGCTGCCAGCGGTTGGCACCGAAGGCGTTGATAGCTTCCATGACTTCGCCATCGACCTGGCGAATACCCAGATCTGTGAGGCGGATCAGCGGCGGCGCGGCGTAGATCACCGTGGCGAAAATCGCCGGGACCTTGCCCAGGCCGAACAGCATCAGCACCGGGATCAGGTACACGAAGCTGGGCATGGTTTGCATGATGTCCAGCAACGGCATCAGCACCGAACGCAGGCGATTACTGCGCGCCGACAGGATGCCCAAGGGGATGCCGATCAACACCGAGATCACCGTGGCCACCATCATCAATGCCAGGGTTTGCATCAGTTTGTCCCACAGGCCAACCGCGCCCACCAGGAACAGCAAGCCGACAATTACCGCGGTGGTCACCACCTTGCGGGTGGCGTGCCAGGCAATACCGCCGACGATGGCCAGCATCAGCCACCAGGGCGCCGCGCGCAGCAGGCCTTCCAGGTTGACGATGGCCCACAGCAGCGTGTCGGAGATGTGCCGGAACACATCGCCGTAGTTGGTGACCAGTGCGTCCACCCAACCGTTGACCCAGTCGGCGATGGAAAAGGTAAAACTCTCAGGAAACATATCGTGCTCTCGATCCAGTGGGTTGTGGCCAGCCGCCCGGCCACCCTTGAGGGTAGCCGTGCACCCTTGACCTACAAGGCCGCGTCGATTTTCTTGGCTGCGTCTTCGCTCACCCAGGCGTGCCAGACTTCAGGATGTTCCTTGAGGAATATTTTCGCCAGTTTCGGCGACTCGATCCGCTCCTTGGCCATGCGGCCCAGGTTCTGGTTCAGCAGGTCGATGGGCAGGTTGACCTTTTCCAGCACGGCCACCAGTTCCGGGGCTTGCTCGTGGAAAGTCTTGGACAGGCCGACTTTGATGCTCACGCTTTTATCCACGCCGGGCTTTTCTTCCAGCTTGACCAGGTCGACCTGGCCCATCAGCGGTGTCGGTGACCAGTAGTAGAACAGGATCGGCTCGCCGCGCTTGTAGCTCGACAGCACCGCCGCATCCAGCGCCGGGCCGGTGCCCGGGCGGAAGTTGGTGTAGGTGCTTTCCAGGCCGTAGCTCTTGAGCATTTCGCTGTTGTCCAGCTCGCAGGTCCAGCCGGCCGGGCAGTTGTAGAAACGGCCCTTGGACGGCTCTTCCTGGTCCTTGAACACCGAGGCGTACTTGGCCAGGTCGGCGATGTTTTTCAGGTCCGGCGCCTTGGCTTCCAGCTTGCGCTTGGCGTCGCCTTCGATCACATAGCGCGGCACGTACCAGCCTTCGACCGCGCCGACCACCGGAGCCCCGACGCCCACGACTTTGCCGGCCTTCTCGGCTTTGTTCCAGACCTCGCTGCGCCCTACCCACTCCTCGGCGAACACTTGGATGTCGTTACTGCCCAGCGCGTTTTCCATGGTGATGGAGTTGCCCGGCAGGCTGTCGGTTTTACAGTCGTAGCCTTTTTCCAGCACGGTTTGCAGGATGTCGGTGAGCAACATGCCGCTTTCCCAATTCAGGCCGGCGAATTTCACCGGCTTGCCGGATTCACACCAGCCGGCCGCCTGGGCGCCGGCACTTGCCAGCACGCCAGCGGCGAACAAAGTAGCCAGCAAGGTCTTATTCATAGTCATTGTTGTGACGCTCCCAATCATGAAATGGATTACGGCAGTCAGTAGGCGTCCTGCCCTGTCCACGTCCCATCAGGCTTGTGCAGCCAGCTCGTTTGTTATGGGTGAAGCGCCCTGCTCTTTTGGCAGGATCAGGTGATCGGGTACCGTGCCATGCCATTTTTTCGCACACACGTAATACAGGGCCGCCGGCAGTACCAGGCCGATGATCCAGGAGATATCCACATCCCCTAGCGCGGCCACCAGGGGGCCGGTGTAGAACTTGGTGGAGATGAACGGCAACTGCACCAGCACGCCGAATACGTAGACGCTGATGCCCAGCAGGTTCCAGCGGCCGTAGCGACCGTTCGGGTCGGCCAGCGCCGGCACGTCATAACGCTCGCGGGTGATGCAGTAGTAATCCACCAGGTTGATCGCACTCCAGGGCGTAAAGAACGCCAGCAGGAACAAGATGAACGACTTAAATGCACCGAGGAACGAATGCTGGCCGAGCAACGCGATCAGCGTGGCCGTGCCGACAATCAACAGCACGAACACCAGACGCTGCAGCCGCGTGACTTCCAGGCGCCCACGAAAGCCGCTGATGATAGTGGCGATGCACATGAAGCTGCCGTAGGAATTGAGCGTCGAGATGGTGACCTTGCCGAACGCGATGCTGAAATACAGCAACGCAGCGGTGGCCCCCGTGCCGCTCAAGCCCACGATGTACGCCACCTCGTGGCCGGCAAACTGCCCGTTGGACATGGCCGCGGCAAACACGCCGAGGACCATCGCCACTTGGGCACCGATGACCGAACCTGCGCCAGCAGCCAGAAAGGTTTTCACCGATGACGTGCGGCTCGGCAGATAACGCGAGTAGTCCGCCACGTAAGGGCCGAAGGCGATCTGCCAGGAGGCCGCAAGTGACACGGCCAAAAGGAAGCTGCTCCAGCTGAAGTGGCGGATTTGCAGGAGCGCGCCAACGTCGGTCTGGCTCATCAGGCGGCTGAACAGGTACACAAAGGCAATCACGCCAATGACGCTCGCGACACGGCCGATGAAGTGGATCACCCGGTAACCCAGCACCGTAACAAGCACGATGACACTGGCGAAGATCAGGATGCCTACGCTGTCGCTGACCCCGAACAACTGGCCCAGCGCCTGGCCCGACAGCACGGTACCGGTGGCGGTGAAGCCCAGGTACATCAAGCACACCAGCACGATCGGAATGGCCGCGCCGTAAACGCCGAACTGCACCCGGCTGGAAATCATCTGCGGCAGGCCAAGCTTGGGCCCTTGCGCCGCATGCAGCGCCATGACGCCACCGCCGATCAGTTGACCGATGAGCAAGCCGATCAACGACCAGAACACATCACCGCCCAGCACCACGGCCAACGCCCCGGTGACAATCGCAGTGATCTGCAGGTTGGCACCCATCCACAGGGTGAATTGACTGAATAGACGACCATGTCTTTCCGCTTCCGGGATGTAGTCGATCGAACGTTTCTCGATCAACGGGGTGGTGTCGTTTGCAGCCATGTTGTTCAACCTCTGATGGATTGTTTTGTATGCATCTTGCTCTTCTGTGGGAGCTGGCTTGCCTGCGATAGCATCGCCTCGGTCTTACTGTCAGACCGCGTCGTCTGCATCGCAGGCAAGCCAGCTCCCACAGGTTCTACGTCAGCCGTTACTTGATCATCGGCAGGTTCAGGCCCTGCTCCTTGGCGCAGTCGATAGCAATCTGATAACCCGCATCGGCATGGCGCATCACCCCGGTCGCCGGGTCGTTGTGCAGCACGCGGGCAATCCGCTCGGCCGCTTCGTCAGTACCGTCGCAGACAATCACCATCCCCGAGTGCTGGGAGAAGCCCATGCCCACACCACCACCGTGATGCAGCGAGACCCAGGTGGCGCCGCTCGCGGTGTTGAGCAAGGCGTTGAGCAGTGGCCAGTCGGACACAGCGTCGGAGCCGTCCTGCATGGCTTCGGTTTCGCGGTTCGGGCTGGCGACAGAGCCCGAGTCCAGGTGGTCACGGCCAATCACGACCGGCGCGGACAGCTCGCCGCTGCGCACCATTTCGTTGAACGCCAGGCCCAACTTGGCGCGCTGGCCCAGGCCGACCCAGCAGATACGTGCCGGCAGGCCCTGGAAGCTGATGCGCTCGCGGGCCATGTCCAGCCAGTTGTGCAGGTGGGCGTCGTCCGGGATCAGTTCTTTGACTTTGGCGTCGGTCTTGTAGATGTCTTGTGGGTCACCGGACAGCGCCGCCCAGCGGAACGGGCCGATGCCACGGCAGAACAGTGGGCGGATGTAGGCCGGTACGAAACCTGGGAAGTCGAACGCATTTTCCACGCCCTCTTCCTGGGCCATCTGGCGGATGTTGTTGCCGTAGTCGAAGGTCGGGATGCCTTGCTTCTGGAATTCCAGCATGGCTTTAACGTGTACGGCCATCGACTGCTTGGCGGCCTTGATCACAGCGGCCGGCTCGGTCTTGGCGCGGGCGCGGTATTCGTCCCAGGTCCAACCGGCCGGCAGGTAACCATTGAGTGGGTCGTGGGCGCTGGTCTGGTCGGTGACCATGTCCGGGCGCACGCCACGCTTGACCAGTTCTGGCAGGATCTCTGCGGCGTTGCCCAGCAGCGCGATGGAGATGGCCTTGCCTTCCTTGGTGTATTTGGCGATGCGCGCCAGGGCGTCGTCGAGGTCGGTGGCCTGCTCGTCGACGTAACGGCTGTTCAGGCGGAAGTCGATGCTGACTTGCTGGCATTCGATATTCAGCGAGCAGGCGCCGGCCAGGGTCGCGGCCAATGGCTGCGCGCCGCCCATGCCGCCGAGGCCGGCGGTGAGCACCCAACGGCCGGTCAAGTCGCTGTTGTAGTGCTGGCGGCCGGCTTCGACGAAGGTTTCGTAGGTGCCTTGAACGATGCCTTGGCTGCCGATGTAGATCCAACTGCCGGCGGTCATCTGGCCGTACATGGCCAGGCCCTTGGCATCCAGTTCGTTGAAATGCTCCCAGCTGGCCCAGTGCGGCACCAGGTTGGAGTTGGCGATCAGCACGCGCGGGGCGTTGCTGTGGGTCTTGAACACGCCGACCGGCTTACCGGATTGCACCAGCAGGGTTTCGTCGTCGTTAAGATTGGTGAGGCTCTCGACGATCTGGTCGTAGCACTCCCAGTTACGCGCCGCACGGCCGATACCGCCGTACACCACCAGTTCCTTGGGGTTCTCGGCCACTTGGGGGTCGAGGTTGTTCATCAGCATGCGCAGCGGCGCTTCGGTCAGCCAGCTTTTGGCGGTGAGCTTGTTACCGCGGGCGGCGCGGATTTCGACGTCACGGTATTTTGTAGGCTTGGTCACAGCTAGGACTCCTCGGCGAACGATGCGCGGACATGGATGGTGCGAGGTCTTACGCACACATCTTTACTTGTATGTACAAGCATATGCAATCGAGCGGCCAACTTTTGAAATGAGCTCTGCAGATTTTTTTCGCAGGTGCGCACACGCCTTGATAATCAAGGCTTGGCGGCTTGATGAAATTTCTTACGGAGGCGTTTTACAGCAGAGAGGATTTGTCACGACAGCGTGGCTTTGCGTCACGCTGGGGCGTTCGGTAACAAATTGGTGCGCGGTCTTGGGAACAGCGCACAAACAAATGTGGGAGCTGGCTTGCCTGCTCCCACAGTTTTTAACCGCGCGCGGTCAGTTCGATGATGCAGCAGCGGCCAGTGACAGAGATATCCAGCAGGCCCGTGTTACCGTCCACTTGGAGGCAATCATGGTGGCCGAGCTTCTCGCCCAGCACCTTCACTTCATCCGCCACGCTGAACACCAGCACCGTCTGCGCGGAGCTGAAAAACTGCTGCACACCATCCACCCACTGCAAGCGTGCATGGTAACGCTGTGGCGAGTAGATCAGGTTGAAGTCGCGGATCGGCCCGGTGATCAAGCGGCACGAAACCTGGCTTTCACCCAGGAACGCGAACGGCTGCAACGGTAACAACCCGCGCTGTTCCTCGCCGTCTACGGTCAACACCATGCCCGCGCCCTTGATCACCGTGATCACGCGCTGGTAACCGGCAAAGCTGGAAAACCCACCCGACTCGGCGATATCGGCAATCGACAAACGCCAGCCAAAGCCCTCCAGGCCGGTGCCGGCGTCGCGACTGATTTCTTCGGTACTGCCGCCGCCGTTCTTCCACGGCATGCGCACGTAGTCGGCGGCACGCCAGACGTTGATCTTACTCATTTACTGAAGCGTCCTTCGAGGCTGTGACGGGAACCGGGGTGGATCAACCGCGCCGCAGTCACCGGCTGGCGACCCGACCAGGTGCGTCGGCGAATCAACAGGCACGGCTCGCTCGGCTCGATCTGCAACAACTTGCACTCGGCGGCATCGGCGAGGATCGCCTCAACCACATGCTCGCCCTCAGTCAACGGCGCGACCTGGTTCAAATAGGCATACGGGGTTTGCTGGGTGAAGTCCTGCTGCAGGTATTGCGGCGCGACCAGGGCGTTGACGAAACGGTCTTCGATTTGCACGGGAATGTCGTTCTCGTAATGCACGATCAACGAGTGGAACACCCGCCCGCCTTCGCGCATTTCCAAGGCGACGGCGCGCTCGGAGCCGGCGGCCTCTTCGCCCAGGGTGATCACCTGGCAGGTGTGCCGATGCCCGCGGGAGGCGATTTCATCGGCGATGTTGTGCACTTCAAACAGGGCTGACTGGCTTTTAGGCTCAGCCACGAACGTACCGACGCCTTGCATGCGCACCAGCAAACCTTCAGCGGTCAGCTCGCGCAGGGCGCGGTTGATGGTCATGCGGCTGAAGCCCAACTGGCTGACCAGCTCGCTTTCCGACGGCACGCGGTAATGGGGCGGCCAGTTGCCGTTGAGGATCTGCTGGCTGATCATCTGTTTGACGCGGGCATACAAGGGCGCCGGACTTTCGTCCATGTGGGCAGCCAGCGAAGAGTTGGCGGGCGGAGTCGGCACAGGGAATCCTTGCGGGGGAAAAAAGATGCATAGATTGCCGGAGTTTACCGAGCAGGCAAACGTCTGTATATGTATATACAAATAAACACACGACCGGGGTGCCTTGATCATGTCCGCTTTCTTTGCCGAACGCGCACTGCTGCCTAATGGATGGGCCAATGATGTACGTCTTGAAGTCAGCGCCGATGGCCTGCTGACAAAGGTTGAGCCCAATGCCAGTGCAGAAGGCGCCGAACGGCTCAAAGGCCCGGTGTTGGCGGGCATGCCGAACCTGCACTCCCACGCGTTCCAGCGCGCCATGGCGGGCTTGGCCGAAGTGGCTGGCAACCCCAATGACAGCTTTTGGACTTGGCGCGATTTGATGTACCGCATGGTCGGCAAGATCAACCCCGAGCAGTTACAGGTCATCGCGCGCCAGCTGTATATCGAAATGCTCAAGGCCGGCTACACCTCAGTGGCCGAGTTTCATTATGTGCATCACGATCTCAGCGGCCAGCCCTATGCCGACCGTACGGAACTGTCCCGCCAGATCAGCCAGGCGGCCGCCAGCAGCGGGATCGGCCTGACCTTGCTGCCGGTGCTCTACGCCCACGCAGGCTTTGGTGGCCAGGCGCCAAATGAAGGCCAGCGACGGTTTATCAACAGCACAGAACACTACCTGGACCTGCAAGCCCGCTTGCAGCCCATTCTGGCGGCACAACCAGCGCAGCAACTGGGCCTGTGCTTCCATTCCCTGCGCGCCGTCACCCCCGAACAAATCCACACCGTGCTGGCCGCCAGTGACAAGGCCTGCCCGGTGCATATCCACATCGCTGAACAGCAAAAAGAAGTCGACGACTGCCTGGCCTGGAGCGGCAAGCGCCCGTTGCAATGGCTGTATGACAATGTCGAGGTGGATGAGCGCTGGTGCCTGGTGCATGCCACCCACGCCGATGCCGATGAAGTCACCCGCATGGCCAACAGCCGAGCGATTGCCGGTTTGTGCCTGACCACCGAAGCCAACCTGGGCGATGGGGTTTTCCCGGCGGTGGACTTCCTCGCCCAAGGTGGGCGCATGGGTATCGGCTCCGACAGCCATGTATCACTGAGCGTGGTGGAAGAATTGCGTTGGCTGGAATATGGCCAGCGCCTGCGTGATCAGCGGCGTAATCGGCTGTACCGCAGTGATCAACCGATGGTGGGTCGCACGCTGTTCGATGCTGCGCTGGACGGTGGCGCACAAGCGCTGGGCCAGCCGATTGGTCAACTGCAAGTGGGTAAGCGTGCGGATTGGATTGTGCTGGACGGTAGCGATCCGTACCTGGCGACGGCCAGTGAGGATGGGATTCTCAACCGCTGGCTATTTGCCGGCGGTGATCGGCAAGTGCGCGATGTACTGGTCAATGGCAAGTGGGTGGTGCGAGATGGGCATCATGCTGGCGAAGAAGACAGCCGCCAGGCATTCACCCAGGTCCTGAAGGACTTGCTGAACTAACGGCCAACCCATAACAACTGTGGGAGCTGGCTTGCCTGCGATACAGACAACTCGGTGCATCAGTTACACCGGGTTGATGCTATCGCAGGCAAGCCAGCTCCCACATTGGATTGAGGATACTCAGGATTACTGAGAGGACTTCGCCATCTGCTTGTCCGAGGTACGCCAGATCAGCCGCGTGGTGTCATACCCTTGCTGTCGCGCCCTGCTCAGCAAGTCTTCGCGGGTCTCGGCACTCACCGTCGGCGTGCGCGACAGGATCCACATATAGCGCCGGCTCGGGCTGCCGACGATGGCGGTCTTGTAGTCATCGCTGACATACAGCACCCAGTAGTCGCCCTTGGCAACGCCCGGCAACAGTGACGTAAACCAGTTATTGAATTCCACCCACAGCTTGTCGGTCTTGCCTGGTACCTGCGGCGTCGCCGTGCCTTTGGCCTCTTGCCACTTCCACTCAGGCGTCAGGCAGCGGTTGAACACCGACATGTCACCATCAGGCAGCAAGGTATAGCGGGCTTCGGATTGCGCACAGTTGCGCTGAAAGTACATCGGCAACCGGGCCAACTCATACCAGGTGCCCTGGTAACGCTTGAGGTTGACGTTGCTCGCCGTCTTGGGTTGCAGATCATCGCCAGAATGGCTGGCACAGCCCGCCAAAAACAGGCTGGCGCAAAGGAACAAAACAAAACGCATCATTCTTCTTCTCCCGCAGGCTCGCGCCCCGGTTTACTTCAGGCCTTGCCCGGAAAACATCAGAACTTTGTCACCGGCGTACTGCACGCTGATAAAGCTGCTTTTATCGCCCCAGGTGCAGCTGGACATGCCCAGTGCGCCGGAACAATCGGTTGGCTTACCCAGCAACGACTCCACCTCGGCCTTGGCCATGCCGGCTGAGAGCTTTTGGTAGTTTTCTTGGGTGACCTTGCTGCAAGCGGCTAAGAGCACGCAAAAAGCCAGCAGGGCGAGACGGCGTATAGACATGGAAAAGCTCCTGGAGAGACAAAGCAGCTGGGGTATCTGCCAGAAGCTTAGAAGGGAAAAGGGGTGTCTGGTTCCCGACGAGCGAAAACAAAAAAGCCCCGAAAACGCTGAAACGTTTCGGGGCCCAGGGTAGGAGCGAGCTTGCTCGCGAAGAACGTTAATGATGACGCGGGCTGTCTGGATGCCCGCGTTGCCTGTCAGCTTTTCGCGAGCAAGCTCGCTCCTACTTGTGATAGGCCGTCACGCGCTCAACTTCTTCCTTCGAACCCAGGAATACCGCCACACGCTGGTGCAGGCCTTCAGGCTGGATGTCGAGGATGCGCTGGTGGCCGTCGGTAGACGCACCGCCTGCCTGTTCAACCAAAAACGACATCGGGTTGGCTTCGTACATCAGGCGCAGTTTGCCCGGCTTGGACGGCTCGCGGCTGTCGCGTGGGTACATGAACAGGCCACCACGGGTCAGGATGCGGTGCACGTCGGCAACCATCGCGGCTACCCAGCGCATGTTGAAATTCTTCTTCAACGGGCCTTCTTCGCCTTCCATCAGCTCGTTGACGTAGCGCTTCACCGGTTCTTCCCAGTGGCGCTGGTTGGACATGTTGATGGCAAATTCCTGGGTAGAAGCAGGAATCGAAATGTCTTCGTGGGTGAGTACGAAGCTGCCCATTTCACGGTCCAGGGTGAAGCCTTTGACGCCATCACCCAGGGTCAGCACCAGCATGGTCTGTGGGCCGTAGATCGCGTAGCCGGCAGCCACTTGCTCAGTGCCTGGCTGCAGGAAGGCCTTTTCGTTCAGGGCTTCGTTCTGGCTCAGGTATTCGTTGGGGCAACGCAGTACCGAGAAGATGGTGCCGACCGGTGCGTTGATGTCGATGTTGGACGAACCGTCCAGTGGGTCGAATACCAAGAGGTATGCGCCCTTCGGGTATTTACCTGGGATCTGGTAGGCATTGTCCATTTCTTCAGACGCCATGCCAGCCAGGTGGCCGCCCCATTCGTTGGCTTCGAGCAGGATTTCGTTGGACAGCACGTCCAGCTTCTTCTGCACTTCGCCCTGCACGTTTTCAGTGCCCATGCTGCCCAGGACACCGCCCAGTGCGCCTTTGGAAACGGCGTGGCTGATTTCCTTGCAAGCACGCGCCACCACTTCGATAAGGAAGCGCAGATCGGCAGGCGTGTTGTTGCTGCGGGTCTGCTCGATCAAATAGCGACTCAAGGTAACGCGGGACATGGACGGCTCCGGAGAATGGGGGGCTAAAAACCCGCGCAGTTTAGCGCGAGTCGGGGCTGATTTCCTCTAATCAGAGGATTTAACGCCAATAGAGTTCACGACCCAACGCAATAGCCCTCTGTAGGAGCGAGCTTGCTCGCGAAAAACTCACACGCGCCGCGTTCATTCAGCAAGCACGCGTTATCGTTGACGTTCTTCGCGAGCAAGCTCGCTCCTACAGTGGCATCAGGGGTCAGTCGAGGGCTTTCCAGATCTCGGTGGCGTACTCGCGGATGGTGCGGTCAGAGCTGAACCAACCCATGCGCGCCGTGTTGAGCACCGCCGAGCGCCACCACGCCTTGGAGTCATGCCAATGCGCCTCGACCCGTGCCTGGGCGTCCCAGTAGGCGTCAAAGTCGGCACACACCAGGAAGCGGTCGTAGTCGATCAGCCCATCGATCAGGCCCACATAACGCCCCGGGTCATCCGGCGAAAACACCCCGCCACGGATGGCTTGCAGCACGTCGTTCAAACGATGGGACGCGGCGATGTCCGGCCCGGCGCTGAACTCGCCGGCGTGTTTGCGGGCTTCCACCTGCTGGGCACTGAGACCGAAGATAAACATGTGCTCGGCGCCGACCCGCTCGTGCATCTCCACATTGGCGCCGTCCATGGTGCCGATGGTCAGCGCACCGTTGAGGCCGAACTTCATGTTGCTGGTGCCCGACGCTTCGAAGCCGGCGGTGGAAATCTGCTCCGACAAATCCGCTGCCGGAATGATGCTTTCCGCCAGGCTGACGTTGTAGTTGGGCAGGAACACCACCTTGAGCAAACCGCGCACGGTCGGGTCGTTGTTGACGGTGCGGGCGATGTCGTTGGTCAGCTTGATGATCAGCTTGGCCTGGTGGTAGCTGGCCGCCGCCTTGCCGGCAAAGATCTTGACCCGAGGCACCCAGTCGATGCCCGGCTCGGCACGGATCGCCTGGTACAGCGCCACGGTGTGCAACAGGTTGAGCAGTTGGCGCTTGTATTCGTGGATGCGCTTGACCTGCACATCGAACATCGCCGCCGGGTTGATCGCAATGCCCAGGCGCTCATGGATGATCTGCGCCAGGGCGCGCTTGCTGTGCAGGCGCTGCTCAGCAAATGCTTTGCGAAAGGCCGGTTTCTCGGCAAAGGGTTCCAACTCGATCAGGCGCTGTTCGGGCTGATCGAGAATGTCCGGGCCCAGCGCTTCCACCAACATATCGGTCAGCTTTGGATTGGCCTGGTACAGCCAGCGACGGAAGGTAATGCCGTTGGTTTTGTTATTGATGCGTTCGGGGTAGAGCTTGTGCAGTTCGGAGAACACCGTGCTGCGCATCAACTGGGTATGCAAACCGGACACGCCGTTGACGCTATGGGAACCCAGGAACGCCAGGTTGCCCATGCGCACGCGGCGGCCGTTGTCTTCTTCGATCAGCGACACCGCGCGCAACACATCAAAGTCATGGATGCCTTTGGCACGCAGCGAGTCAATGTGCTGGGCGTTGATCAGGTAGATGATCTGCATGTGCCGCGGCAGCATGCGCTCCATCAAACCTACCGGCCAGGTTTCCAGCGCCTCGGGCAGCAGGGTGTGGTTGGTGTACGAAAGGGTCTCGACGGTGACATCCCAGGCGGCTTCCCAGGGAATGTCATGCAGGTCGACCAACTGGCGCATCAACTCGGCCACGGCGATGGACGGGTGGGTGTCGTTGAGCTGGATGGCGGCGTGTTCGCCCAGGCTGAGTACCGAACCGTGCATGTTCTTGTGGCGGCGCAGCAAATCCTGCAGCGAGGCGGAGACGAAGAAGTACTCTTGGCGCAGGCGCAGTTCTTGCCCTGCTTCGGTGCTGTCGGCCGGGTAAAGCACTCGGGAGATGCTTTCGGCGCGGGCCACTTCGGCGACGGCGCCCAAATGGTCACCGGCGTTAAAGCGCTCCAGGTGCAGGTCTTCTACGGCACGCGCACGCCAAAGGCGCAGGGTGTTGACGCTGGCGCCGCGCCAGCCGACGACCGGCGTGTCATAGGCCACGGCGCGCACGGTTTCGTTGGGCGACCACACCTGGATCATCTTGCCGGAGGCGTCCGCCACGGTTTCGACGCTGCCGCCAAAGCCAATCGGGTAAATCACCTCGGCGCGTTCGAATTCCCAAGGGTTACCGAAATCCAGCCAGCGCTCGGTCTGTTCCTGCTGCCAACCGTCGACAATCGCTTGGCGGAACAAGCCGTGTTCATAACGAATGCCGTAACCGTGGCCGGCAACGCCTAGCGTCGACATGCTTTCCATAAAGCACGCCGCCAGACGGCCCAGGCCACCGTTGCCAAGCGCCGCGTCGGGCTCCAGCAGGCGGATGCGTTCCAGATCCACGCCCAGCTCCGACAGCGCTTCGCGAGCGATCTCCAGCACACCCAGATTGCTCAGGCTGTCGTAGAGCAAGCGGCCGATGAGAAATTCCAGGGACAGGTAATAAACGCGCTTCTGGCCTTTGCGATAGATACGCCGCGTGTGGTCCATCCAGTGGTCGACCATCTGGTCGCGGGCGGCCAGGGCAATGGCTTCGAACCAGTCATGGTCGAAGGCGTGATCCGGGTCCTTGCCCACCGCGTAGGTGAGTTTGGTCAAGACAGCATCGCGGAATGCGGCTACCTCTGCTTCTCGTGCAAGCGGTTCCTGAGACATCGGTGCGACCTCGGGCGAGATTGAAGGAGTTGCTAGAGCCTAGTCGGTCTGACAGACGGTAGACGCGCTGGTTCGGCAGTTTTTTAACTCATTGGCCTGTGGCTGAATTTGATGCAGGGGTCGTGCCCGATCAGGCCCTGGCCAAACCTTTGAGCTGAAACCTGCAAAATATTGTTCAAAAAACCACCAATCCCGGTATGATCGCGCGCCCGGATAACGCCCCACCTTGGAACCTTGATGAAGCCTCAACTGATCGCCGCCGCGGAACTCGACCGTCTAGAGACCTGGCAGAAATACTCCGCCCATATGTGCGGTGGTTGCGTGTCCAGCTGCTGCACGCTGCCGGTGGAGGTGAAGATCAAGGACCTGATCCGCATTGGCATCGTCGATGAGTTCGAGCGCGGCGATCCGCCGAAGAACATCGCCAAGCGTTTGCAGAAAGAAGGCATCGTCGAGCGCTACAACAACAAGTCCGAAATTTTTACCCTGCAGCGCATGAGCAACAACGACTGCCTGTACCTGGATCGTAAGACGCGCTTTTGCACTATTTATGACAAGCGCCCGGATACCTGCCGCAACCACCCGAAAATCGGGCCGCGGCCGGGGTATTGCGCGTATAAGCCCAAGGAAGTGGTGCGCGAGACCAACTTCAAGACCCTCGACAAGTTCTAAGTTTTTATTGTTCGGACCATCGCTTTCGCGAGCAAGCCCGCTCCCACACTTGACCGCATCCATCCTGAAAAAACGCGGTCGAATGTGGGAGCGGGCTTGCTCGCGAAGAGGCCGGCACAATCACTACACATTCTGCAGGCATAAAAAAACGCCCCCGGCCTTTCGACCGGGGGCGTTTTTCATTCAGCCTGAGTTAACTCAGTTCTTGGCTTTCTTGGCAGCGCGGGTACGCTCGCCTTCGTCCAGGATCTTCTTACGCAGGCGGATCGACTTAGGCGTGACTTCGCACAGCTCGTCGTCCTGGATGAATTCCAGGGCCTGTTCCAGGGTGAAGCGAACAGGTGGAACCAGAGCGATGGTTTCGTCTTTGCCCGAAGCACGCATGTTGTCGAGCTTCTTGCCTTTGGTTGGGTTGACGCCCATGTCGTTGTCACGGCTGTTCAAACCAACGATCTGGCCGTTGTAGATCTCTTGACCGTGTTCAACGAACAGCTTGCCACGCGCCTGGAGAGTTTCCAGGGAGTAGGTCAGCGCCTTGCCGGTTTCTACCGATACCAGAACACCGTTCTGACGGCCGGACATGTCGCCGGACTTCATGGTGTCGTAGCGATCGAAGATCGAGGTCAGGATGCCAGCACCGTTGGTCAGGGTCAGGAACTGGTTACGGAAACCGATCAGACCACGAGCAGGGATGTTGTATTCCAGACGCACACGGCCTTTGCCATCCGGCACCATGTTGGTCAGGTCGCCCTTACGCAGGCCCATCTCTTCCATGACCTTGCCCTGGGATTCTTCAGGGGTGTCGATGGTGACGTTTTCGAACGGTTCCTGCTTCACGCCGTCAACCTGACGGATGATCACTTCCGGACGACCAACACCCATTTCGAAGCCTTCGCGACGCATGGTTTCGATCAGTACCGAGAGGTGCAGCTCACCACGGCCGGAGACCTTGAACTTGTCAGCCGAGTCGCCTTCTTCAACGCGCAGAGCAACGTTGTACAGCAGCTCTTTGTCCAGACGTTCCTTGATGTTACGGGAGGTCACGAACTTGCCTTCTTTACCGCAGAAAGGCGAGTCGTTTACCTGGAAGGTCATGGAAACGGTTGGCTCGTCAACGGTCAGAGGCTTCATCGCCTCGACGTTGTCCGGCTGGCACAGGGTGTCGGAGATGAACAACGAGTCCATACCGCTCACGCATACGATGTCGCCAGCGAAAGCTTCTTCAACGTCTACACGGTGCAGACCGTGGTGACCCATCAGCTTCAGGATACGACCGTTACGCTTCTTGCCGTCAGCGCCGATAGCGACAACCGGGGTGTTCGGCTTGACGCTACCACGAGCGATACGGCCAACGCCGATAACACCCAGGAAGCTGTTGTAGTCCAGTGCCGAGATTTGCATCTGGAACGGGCCTTCACGGTCAACTTTCGGTGCTGGTACGTTGTCGACGATCGACTGGTACAGCGGAGTCATGTCTTCAGCCATGTCGGTGTGGTCAAGACCAGCAATACCGTTCAGGGCGGAGGCGTAGATGACTTGGAAGTCCAGCTGTTCTTCGGTAGCACCCAGGTTGTCGAACAGGTCGAAGATCTGGTCCAGAACCCAGTCCGGACGCGCGCCTGGACGGTCAACCTTGTTGATGCACACGATCGGACGCAGGCCGGCTTCGAAAGCCTTCTTGGTCACGAAACGGGTTTGCGGCATAGGGCCGTCTTGAGCGTCAACCAGCAGCAGAACGGAGTCAACCATCGACATTACGCGTTCTACTTCGCCGCCGAAGTCGGCGTGGCCCGGGGTATCCACGATGTTGATGTGGTAGCCGTTCCAGTTGATAGCGGTGTTTTTTGCCAGGATGGTAATACCGCGCTCTTTTTCCTGGTCGTTGGAGTCCATCACGCGCTCGTCGTTGAGCTCGTTGCGCTCCAGGGTGCCGGATTGACGCAGGAGTTTGTCTACCAGGGTGGTTTTACCATGGTCAACGTGAGCAATGATGGCGATGTTACGTAGATTTTCGATCACTTGTGTATCTCGATCAGAGGATTCGGTGTGCTGACAGGTCGTGGCAGCGATTAACAGTAGAGTCAGGCCTTGCCGTTACAGCTTGACGGCAGAGTCGGGGGGCCGGTGACGCAGGCCACAGGCAAACAGCCCCGGGCTCTTAGCTCGGTCGATAAACGCGCACATTGGCATGCCCCTCACTGAGCAAATGGTGGGCATGCAGGCGACTCATCACGCCTTTGTCGCAATACAACAGGTACTGACGGCTGTTATCCAGTTCCTTGAAACGCGCGTTCAGTGCGTAGAACGGCAGCGTTTGCACGTCGATGCCAGCGATTTCAAGCGGCTCGTCTTCAGCGGCATCCGGGTGACGGATGTCGATGACGATCTGGCCGGCCAGGGCTTCGCTGACTTCTTCGATTTTTACATCCTGGCCCAACTCGTCGATTACCCGATCGATTGGCACCAGCTTGGCGTTCTCGAGCGCACGCTCCAGAATCGCCATGTCGAATTCTTTTTCTTCATGCTCCACGCGGTGACGCTTGGCGTGGGTCTTGGGGTTCACCGAAATGACCCCGCAGTATTCAGGCATATGCTTGGCAAAGTCGGCGGTGCCGATTTGCTCTGCCAGGTCGATGATGTCCTGCTTGTGGCTGGCGATCAGCGGGCGTAGCACCAGCTTCTCGGTCACGCAGTCAATGATCGACAGGTTAGGCAGCGTCTGGCTGGAAACCTGGGAAATCGCTTCGCCGGTCACCAGGGCGTCAATCTGCAATTGATCGGCGATTCGGGACGCAGCGCGCAACATCATACGCTTCAATACTACGCCCATATGACTGTTATCGACTTTGCCGAGAATTTCGCCCAGCACTTCCTCGAACGGTACGCTTACAAATAGCACGCGTTGGGAGCTGCCGTATTTCTTCCAGATAAAGTGCGCGACTTCCATCACGCCCAATTCATGTGCACGCCCGCCCAGGTTGAAGAAGCAGAAGTGGCTCATCAGGCCGCGACGCATGATCTGGTAGGCCGCCACCGTGGAATCGAAACCGCCGGACATCAATACCAGGGTCTGTTCCAGGGCGCCCAGCGGGTAGCCGCCGATGCTGTTGTGCTGGCTGTGGATCACAAACAACCGTTGGTCGCGAATTTCCATGCGCACTTCAATTTGTGGCGCTTTCAAGGAAATTCCAGCGGCACCGCACTCGCGACGCAGCTTGCTGCCGACGTATTTTTCGACGTCCATGGAGCTGAACGGGTGCTTGCCGGCACGCTTGCAACGCACCGAAAAAATCTTGCCTTCAAGCGCACTGCCGTAGTGCTGCTTGCACTTTTCGGTGATGTCGTCGAAGTCGCCCAGTGGGTACTCATCCACCTGCAGGAAATGCGCGATGCCCGGCATGCAGCTCAGGCGCTCGGTCATGTCCTTCAAGGCTTTGGCGTCGGTAATGCGGGTTTCCAGCTCGAGGTTGTCCCACACGCCGTTCACCACCACAGCCGGGTCCAGGTCACGGAGCACGGCACGGATGTTCTTGGCCAACTGACGGATGAAACGCGTCCGTACCGGTCGGCTTTTGATGGTGATCTCGGGGAAGACTTTAACGATTAATTTCATGGAAACAGCGCGCGCCGGGCCTGCTGAAAAAGGGGGGCGCGGATTATAGCGGAAATCGCTCAAGGTTTAACCAGTTAATATGCATTGCCTACGCAATGCACCAAAACGGGTCATTTACCCAAATAAACGCTACATTGCAGTGCGCGATTTATGCCGTTTTTGCCGATTGCACCGTTATAGGGGCCATTTTGAGGCAAAACGGCCATGTTGGCGCACTGGCATGCAATTTGCTCTCTTGTGAGGCAGGTTGCCTTGGCGGAGTATCCGCGCCGGCATCACCCAAATTCTAAGGGCTAACTCCACTACCCCAAGCCCGAAGCCACCCGGAGGACACCATGTCGAAGTCGGTTCAACTCATCAAAGATCATGACGTTAAATGGATTGATCTGCGCTTCACGGACACAAAAGGCACTCAGCACCACGTGACCATGCCGGCTCGCGATGCGCTGGAAGATGACTTCTTCGAAGTCGGCAAGATGTTCGACGGTTCCTCCATCGCCGGCTGGAAAGGCATCGAAGCCTCCGACATGATCCTGCTGCCAGACGACAGCACCGCCGTACTCGACCCGTTCACCGAAGAGCCAACCCTGATCCTGGTGTGCGACATCATCGAGCCTTCGACCATGCAAGGCTATGACCGCGACCCACGCGCCATCGCCCACCGTGCCGAGGAATACCTGAAGTCCACCGGTATCGGCGACACCGCTTTCTTCGGCCCTGAGCCAGAGTTCTTCATCTTCGACTCGGTGAAGTTCAAATCCGACATCTCCGGCTCCATGTTCAAGATTTTCTCCGAGCAAGGCTCGTGGATGTCCGACCAGGACGTGGAAGGCGGCAACAAAGGCCACCGTCCAGGCGTGAAAGGCGGCTACTTCCCAGTACCACCGTTCGACTTCGACCACGAAATCCGTACCTCCATGTGCAACGCACTGGAAGAAATGGGCCAGACCGTTGAAGTTCACCACCACGAAGTGGCGACTGCCGGCCAGAACGAAATCGGCGTGAAATTCAACACGCTGGTGAAGAAGGCTGACGAAGTTCAAACTCTGAAATACTGCGTGCACAACGTTGCCGATGCCTACGGCCGCACCGCTACCTTCATGCCTAAGCCGCTGTACGGCGATAACGGCTCGGGCATGCACGTTCACGTATCGATTTCCAAAGACGGCAAGAACACCTTCGCTGGCGAAGGCTATGCCGGCCTGTCCGATACCGCCCTGTACTTCATCGGCGGCATCATCAAGCACGGTAAGGCCCTGAACGGCTTCACCAACCCGTCGACCAACTCCTACAAGCGTCTGGTCCCAGGTTTTGAAGCGCCGGTGATGCTGGCCTACTCGGCACGCAACCGCTCCGCTTCGATCCGTATTCCTTACGTCAACAGCCCTAAAGGCCGTCGTATCGAAGCGCGTTTCCCGGACCCGGCTGCCAACCCTTACCTGGCCTTCGCCGCCCTGATGATGGCCGGCCTGGACGGTATCCAGAACAAGATCCACCCTGGCGACGCCGCCGACAAAAACTTGTACGACCTGCCGCCTGAAGAGGCCAAAGAGATCCCACAAGTGTGCGGCAGCCTGAAAGAAGCCCTGGAAGAGCTGGACAAGGGCCGTGCGTTCCTGACCAAAGGCGGCGTTTTCAGCGACGACTTCATCGACGCTTACATCGCCCTGAAAAGCGAAGAAGAAATCAAAGTACGCACCTTCGTACACCCACTGGAATACGAGCTGTACTACAGCTGCTGATCCGGCAGCGCTGCTTGAGGCAGCGTGATGAAAAAGGCCTCCTTCGGGAGGTCTTTTTTTTGCCTGGGCGTTACGCTACGCCAGCTCTGCAAACCCAATCAACGTGTGGGAGCTGGCTTGCCTGCGATAGCGCACTGCCGGCCACCTGCTGTATCACTGACACACCGCCATCGCGGGCAAGCCCGCTCCCACAGGAGATCACCTTTGAAATATCGACTTGTATTTGCCCTGCTGTTCATCAGTGCCAGTGCGAGCGCCGCGCCGCCTACGCTCGACCCCTTGCTCAACAGCATCGCCGAACGCCTGGAGATTGCCGACCAGGTAGCACTGAGCAAATGGGACAGCCACAAGCCCGTGGAGGACAAGAAGCGCGAACAAGAGGTGATCGCCAGCGTTACTGCCCAGGCGCCGAGCTACAAGCTGGACCCGGCCGCTGCCGAGCAGTTCTTCGCCGCGCAGATCGAAGCCAACAAACTGGTGCAATACACCCACCTGTCCGATTGGCAGTTCCAGGGCAAGGCGCCCGACGACCCACGCCCGGACTTGGTCCAGCAGATCCGCCCGCGATTGGACGAGCTGCAAAAAAGGCTGCTGCTGCAGTTGGCCGACTTCACTCCACAGCGCACCGACCCGCAGTGCCCGCAATGGCTCGCCGAGGCCGTGCATGAACCGTTGAACGATCCGCTGCGCCAACTGGCGATGATCCGCGCCACCGCCGAGCTTTGCATCTACAAAGGTTAAAAGGACTGCAAATCCAATTAAAAATGTGGGAGCTGGCTTGCCTGCGATAACGATGTTGAATGCACCACAGCTATCGCAGGCAAGCCAGCTCCCACACTGACTGCGATTTGCCTTAAATCTTCAGTTGCTGAACAACCCTCACAAAATCGCACTATATTGGTGCGATAGCCTGCCCCCTTCTCAATTGCCCAGCCCATTTTGGTTCGAAACTTCCCGTTGAGGCTGGCAGAACGCCACAGTTTCGCGCCTGAACCCCTTATTTCAGGGGATTAGCGCTTCTTTTCGGAGCCTTGGTTTGGTTTTTGCATTTTCCTTGTATCAGCGTGCGCCTCAAGCCCGCGCCTTGCTCCAAAAGAGGTCCCGATGACCATCAGCGATGCACTGCACCGTTTGTTACTCGACAACCTGACCACCGCGACCATCCTGCTCAATGCCGACCTGCGCCTTGAGTACATGAACCCGGCGGCGGAGATGCTCCTGGCCATCAGCGGCCAGCGCAGCCATGGGCAGTTCATCAGCGAATTGTTCACCGAGTCGGCCGAAGCCTTGAGCTCGTTGCGCCAGGCCGTGGAGCAGGCACACCCGTTCACCAAGCGCGAAGCGATGCTCACCGCGCTCACCGGGCAGACACTGACCGTCGACTACGCCGTGACCCCGATCTTGAGCAATGGCGCGACCCTGCTGCTGCTCGAAGTCCACCCCCGCGACCGCCTGCTGCGCATCACCAAGGAGGAAGCGCAGCTATCCAAGCAGGAAACCAGCAAGATGCTGGTGCGCGGCCTCGCCCATGAGATCAAGAACCCGCTGGGCGGTATTCGCGGCGCGGCACAGTTGTTGTCCCGCGAGCTGCCGGACGAGCACCTCAAGGACTACACCAACGTCATCATCGAAGAAGCCGACCGCCTGCGTAACCTGGTGGACCGCATGCTGGGCTCCAACAAGCTGCCGTCCCTGGCGATGACCAACGTGCATGAGGTGCTGGAGCGCGTCTGCCAACTGGTCGAGGCCGAAAGCCAGGGCTGCATCACCTTGGTGCGCGACTATGACCCAAGCATTCCCGACGTGTTGATCGACCGCGAGCAGATGATCCAGGCGGTACTCAATATCGTGCGCAACGCCATGCAGGCTATCAGCAGCCAGAACGAGCTGCGCCTGGGCCGCATCAGCCTGCGCACCCGCGCCCTGCGCCAGTTCACTATCGGCCATGTGCGCCATCGCCTGGTGACCAAGGTCGAGATCATCGACAACGGCCCCGGCATTCCTGCGGAGCTGCAGGAAACCATCTTCTTTCCCATGGTCAGCGGCCGCCCGGACGGTACCGGGCTGGGCCTGGCCATTACCCAGAACATCATCAGCCAGCACCAGGGCCTGATCGAATGTGAGAGCCACCCTGGCCACACCACGTTCTCGATCTTCCTGCCATTGGAACAAGGAGCCCCCACGACATGAGCCGTAGTGAAACTGTCTGGATCGTCGACGACGACCGTTCTATCCGCTGGGTCCTCGAAAAAGCCTTGCAACAAGAAGGCATGACCACCCAGAGCTTCGACAGCGCCGATGGGGTGATGAGTCGCCTGGCACGCCAGCAGCCGGACGTGATCATTTCCGACATTCGCATGCCTGGGGCCAGTGGCCTGGACTTGCTGGCGCGCATTCGCGAGCAGCATCCGCGTTTGCCGGTGATCATCATGACCGCCCACTCGGACCTGGACAGCGCTGTCGCGTCCTACCAGGGCGGCGCCTTTGAATACCTGCCCAAGCCATTCGACGTGGATGAGGCGGTGGCGCTGGTCAAGCGCGCCAACCAGCACGCCCAGGAACAACAGAACCAGGAAGCGCCGCCGACCCTGACCCGCACCCCGGAAATCATCGGGGAAGCGCCGGCGATGCAGGAAGTGTTTCGCGCCATCGGGCGCTTGAGCCACTCCAACATCACCGTACTGATCAACGGCGAATCGGGGACCGGTAAAGAGCTGGTGGCCCATGCGCTGCACCGCCACAGCCCACGGGCGGCCTCGCCGTTTATCGCGCTGAACATGGCGGCGATTCCCAAGGATTTAATGGAGTCCGAGCTGTTCGGCCATGAAAAAGGCGCGTTCACTGGGGCAGCCAACCTGCGTCGCGGACGCTTTGAACAGGCGGACGGCGGCACGCTGTTCCTCGATGAAATCGGCGACATGCCGGCCGATACCCAGACTCGCTTGCTGCGCGTGCTGGCTGACGGCGAGTTCTACCGTGTGGGCGGGCATACACCGGTCAAGGTGGATGTGCGCATTATCGCGGCCACCCACCAGAACCTGGAAACACTGGTGCATGCGGGTAAATTCCGTGAGGACTTGTTCCACCGCCTCAACGTGATCCGCATCCACATCCCGCGCATGTCGGACCGTCGCGAAGACATCCCCACCCTCGCCCGCCACTTCCTCAGCCGCGCCGCCCTGGAGCTGGCCGTGGAGCCCAAGCTGCTCAAGAGCGAGACCGAGGAATACCTCAAGAACCTGCCGTGGCCCGGCAACGTGCGCCAGCTGGAGAACACCTGCCGCTGGATCACCGTAATGGCGTCCGGGCGCGAGGTGCACATCAGCGACCTGCCGCCGGAGCTGCTGAGCCTGCCGCAAGACTCGGCCCCCGTGACCAACTGGGAACAGGCGCTGCGCCAATGGGCCGACCAGGCCCTGGCACGCGGCCAGTCGAACCTGCTGGACAGCGCCGTGCCGGCGTTCGAGCGGATCATGATCGAGACTGCGTTGAAGCACACCGCCGGCCGCCGCCGCGATGCCGCCGTGCTGCTGGGGTGGGGTCGCAATACCCTGACGCGCAAGATCAAGGAATTGGGGATGAAGGTGGATGGTGGGGATGATGATGAGGGTGATGAGGCCTGATCACATTTTCCCAAACCCACTGAAGATCCAATGTGTGCGGGCTTGCTCGCGAATGCAGAGTGTCAGTCACCGGATGTGTTGGCTGGCCCACCGCCTTCGCGAGCAAGCCCGCTCCCACATTTGGATCTTCATAAAGCTCGGGGTTGTGCACCGCTTCAATGCACGATGAACCGCCATTGAGCACAGACCCGAAACCTCACAGAGCGCTTTCGCTGCGAAGTTCATAACCGTAGAAACAACCAAAGCCCCGTATTCCGGGGCTTTGCGCTTTTTGGCATTTTTTTCAAGCAGCAATTGCAAGTTTTGGCACGCCCCCTGCAATAACCCCAGTACTACCCAGTTTCGGGGACCTTGGTACAGGCAGGCCGAGAATCCCCTCTTTAACACCGAAGCCTCAGGCTTCACCCCGTTTTGGGAGCCCTGGTACAGGCAGGCCGGGAACTCCCTCTTTTATTGCTCTTGGAGATGGATCTCCAGCCGCCAGCGGCCATCGACCTCTGCATCGCTCCACGCCCCACGCAACGGCCGGGCCGCTACCAGGTTCAGCAGCAAGCCAGCATCGGTCTTGCGTATGCGCCAATTCACATCCTTGTCATTGACCTTGAGCTGCCCGCTGGCAGCCTTGCCCTGGGCGTCAAACAGCAACGCCACGGTGCCGTCGATATGCTCGCCGTGCAGCTTGGGTTCGTTGTTGAACCACACCACCAAACCATCCGCCGCAGGTTCTACCTGTTGCAGCTCAAGCGGCTCGGGGGTAGTCAAGCGGCCGATCATCAAGCCAATCATCAAGCCGACAATTGCCAATGAGCCCAACACCCTCGGCAATAGCTTCGGTCTCGGGTCGTCTTCGGGGGTAGAATGCAGCGCATCTTTGCCTTCGGAGCCGTGCATGTTTCACGTCATCCTTTTTCAACCAGAAATTCCGCCGAATACCGGCAACGTTATCAGGCTGTGCGCCAACAGTGGCTGCCACCTGCATTTGATCGAGCCTCTAGGCTTTGACATGGACGACAAGCGCCTGCGCCGGGCTGGGCTGGACTACCACGAGTACGCCACCCTCAAGCGCCATGCCGACCTCGCCAGCTGCCTGGAGAGCCTGGGCCACCCACGGCTGTTCGCATTCACCACCAAGGGCTCGCGGCCGTTTCATGATGCCAGCTTTGCCGAGGGCGACGCGTTCCTGTTCGGCCCCGAGAGCCGCGGCCTGCCGGCCGAGGTGCTTGACGCATTGCCCGATGGCCATCGCCTGCGCTTGCCGATGCGTGAAGGCTGCCGCAGCCTGAATCTGTCCAACACCGTGGCCGTCGCCGTCTATGAAGGCTGGCGCCAACTGGGCTTCAAGTAACACCACATAACAAATGTGGGAGCGGGCTTGCTCGCGAAAGCGGTGTGTCAGTCGTTGAAATATCGACTGAAGAACCGCATTCGCGAGCAAGCCCGCTCCCACATTTTTGATCGGCGCCGTTCAAAAAATCATTGAACGGTCGGCGCGCCTTCTTGTTGCATGCGCTGCAGCTCTTGGGCGTACAGGGCATCGAAGTTCACCGGCGCCAGCATCAGTGCCGGGAACGAGCCACGGGTGACCAGGCTGTCCAGGGTCTCACGGGCATACGGGAACAGGATGTTCGGGCAGAACGCGCCCAGGGTGTGGCTCATGGACGCTTCGTCCAGGCCCTGGATCAGGAAGATACCGGCCTGTTGCACTTCAGCGATGAAAGCAACTTCTTCACCATTCTTGACGGTGACCGACAGGGTCAGCACCACTTCGTGGAAGTCACCTTCCAGGGATTTCTGACGGGTGTTCAGGTCCAGCGCAACGCTTGGGGTCCACTCCTGACGGAAGATGGCCGGGCTTTTTGGCGCTTCGAACGACAGGTCACGCACATAGATCCGCTGCAGCGAGAACTGTGGGCCTTGAGCTTCTGCTGCTTCGGTGTTCTGTTGATCAGTCATCGCAGATCCTTCTTTATCTTGGGTTCTTAAGGGTTTAGGAGTCAGACGGACAGCAGCGCATCAAGTTTACCGGCGCGCTCCAGGGCAAACAGGTCGTCGCAACCACCGATGTGCCGGGTGCCGATCCAGATCTGCGGGACCGACGTGCGGCCAGCCTTCTGGGCCATTTCGGCGCGCACCTGGGGCTTGCCATCGACCTTGATCTCTTCGAAGGCAACGCCCTTTTTCTCAAGCAAGGCCTTGGCCCGCATGCAGTAAGGGCACCAATCGCTGGAATACACGACAACCTGGCTCATATCACTTCACCAACGGCAGGTTATCGCCACGCCAGCTGCTGATACCACCGGAAAGCTTGGCGGCGGTGAAGCCGGTCTTGAGCATCTCGCGGGCGTGGGTGCCGGAGTGCTGGCCCTGGGCATCGACCAGGATGATGGTCTTGGCCTTGTGCTTTTCCAGTTCGCCCAGGCGCGCCATCAGCTTGTCCTGGGGAATGTTCAGGGCGCCCACGATATGGCCGGCGGCATAATCCTTGGCCGGGCGAATATCGACGACGACGGCCTCATCCTTGTTGACCAGCGCGGTCAGCTCCGACGTGCTCAGGCTGCGACCACCGCGGCTCAGTTCATGAGCGATCAGCAGCGCCAGCAGGATGACGAAGGCGCCCACAAGCAGGTAGTGGGCAGTGGCAAATGCAATCAGGTGATCAACCATCAAGGAGGTTCCAGGGCGTTAAAATGGCGGTAAGTATACACAGCCGCCAGGGGGGGCCAACCCCCGTAAAGCGGTGACGTGGTTGGAACTTCGCTTTAAACTGCCACTCCCTTTTCAATTGTCTTCCTTTATTAACGCCGCGAGAGGATCTATGACTACCACGCCTAAACCTTTGGTCCTGATAATTCTCGATGGCTTCGGACACAGTGAAAGCCACCACGACAACGCCGTTTACTCGGCCAACAAGCCGGTACTGGACCGTCTGACCGCCACCGTTCCCAACGGCTTGATCTCAGGTTCCGGCATGGACGTGGGCCTGCCGGACGGCCAGATGGGCAACTCGGAAGTCGGCCACATGAACCTCGGCGCCGGACGAGTGGTGTACCAGGACTTCACCCGTGTCACCAAAGCGATCCGCGATGGCGAGTTCTTCGAGAACCCGACCATCTGCGCGGCGGTCGATAAAGCCGTTGCCGCCGGCAAGGCCGTGCACTTCATGGGCCTGTTGTCGGACGGCGGTGTACACAGCCATCAGGATCACCTGGTCGCTATGGCTGAACTGGCATTCAAGCGCGGCGCTGACAAAATCTACCTGCACGCCTTCCTCGACGGCCGCGACACGCCGCCCAAAAGCGCGCAATCCTCCATCGAACTGCTGGACACCACCTTCGCTGCCCTGGGCAAAGGCCGCATCGCCAGCCTGGTGGGCCGCTACTTCGCCATGGACCGCGACAACCGTTGGGACCGTGTCTCCCAGGCCTACAACCTGATCGTCGACGGCCAGGCCGAATTCAACGCGGCCACCGCCCAGGAAGGCCTGGAAGCGGCCTATGCCCGTGGCGAGAGCGATGAATTCGTCAAGGCCACCACCATCGGCGAACCGGTGAAGGTCGAAGACGGCGACGCCGTGGTGTTCATGAACTTCCGCGCCGACCGTGCCCGTGAGCTGAGCCATGTGTTCGTCGATGAAGGCTTCAAGGACTTCGAACGCGCGCGCCAGCCGAAGGTCGAGTTCGTCATGCTCACCCAATATGCCGCCAACATCCCGGCCCCGTCGGCTTTTGCCCCGGGCAGCCTGGAGAACGTGCTGGGCGACTACCTGGCCAAGAACGGCAAGACCCAGCTGCGCATCGCCGAGACCGAGAAATACGCCCACGTGACGTTCTTCTTCTCCGGTGGCCGCGAAGAGCCGTTCCCTGGCGAAGAGCGCATCCTGATCCCGTCGCCAAAAGTCGCGACCTACGACCTGCAGCCGGAAATGAGCGCACCGGAAGTCACCGACAAGATCGTCGACGCCATTGAAAACCAGCGTTATGACGTAATCGTGGTCAACTACGCCAACGGCGACATGGTTGGCCACAGCGGCAACCTGGAAGCGGCGGTCAAGGCGGTTGAATGCCTGGACCTGTGCGTTGGCCGCATCGTCGACGCGCTGGATAAAGTCGGCGGCGAAGCGCTGATCACCGCCGACCACGGCAACTGCGAGCAGATGTCCGACGAATCCACCGGCCAGGCGCACACCGCGCACACCACCGAGCCGGTGCCGTTCATCTATGTCGGCAAACGTGACCTGAAAGTGCGTGAAGGTGGCGTGCTGGCGGATGTGGCGCCGACCATGCTGAAACTGATGGGGCTGGAACAGCCGAAGGAGATGACCGGCACCTCGATCCTGGTCTGACCCCCGCATCACTGCAAAACCCTGTGGGAGCGGGCTTGTTCGCGAATGCGGTAGTTCAGTCAATATCTTCTGCGACTGACACACCGTATTCGCGAGCAAGCCCGCTCCCACATTGGTTTTGTGGTGTTTGGTAGATGTCTTTTCGCCATACCATCGCCACTCGGCGCCTATCTTGACCGCCAGCCCCAATTGGGCGTTTTTTTTGCAGCGCTTGGCGGGCATACTAGGCCGTCCTTTTCCCCTGGTGTCGCCCGCCTCTATGCTTCGCGCCTTGATAACCCTTGCTCTTGTCTGCCTGCTCCAACCGGCGTTTGCCGATGAGCGTGCACAAACCCAACAACAGTTGGACGCTACGCGTCAGGACATTACCGAGCTGAAAAAGCTGCTCGGCAAGCTCCAGGAAGAAAAATCCGGGGTGCAGAAAGACCTGCGCGGCACGGAAACCGAGATGGGCAAGCTGGAGAAGCAGGTCCAGGAGCTGCAAAAAGAACTAAAGAAGAGCGAGTCGGAACTGGAGCGACTCGACGCTGAGAAAAAAAAACTCCAGAGCGCACGCGTTGAACAGCAACGCCTGATCGCGATCCAGGCCCGTGCCGCGTACCAGAGCGGCCGCCAGGAGTACCTCAAGCTGCTGCTCAACCAGCAGAACCCGGAAAAATTCGCCCGCACCCTCACCTATTACGACTACCTGAGCCAGGCCCGCCTGGCGCAATTGAAGGGGTTTAACGAAACCCTGCGCCAATTGGCCAATGTCGAACAGGAAATCGCCGACCAGCAATCACAGCTGCTCGACCAGAAAACCGCCCTGGATATCCAGCGCGACCAGCTCGATAAAGTACGCAAGGAACGCCAACAGGCCCTGGCCAAGCTCAACAGCGACGTCAAAGCCCGCGACGCCAAGTTGCAGGCCCGCGAGCAAGACCAGGCCGACCTGGCCAAAGTGCTCAAGACCATTGAAGAAACCCTGGCCCGCCAGGCACGCGAGGCCGAAGAAGCGCGGCAAAAAGCGCTGATCGCCCAGCAGGAAGCCGAAAAAAAGCGTCAGCGTGAGGCCGAACTGGCTGCCACCACCGACGCTCCAGCCCCGCGCAAACCGGCGCGTGCAGCGCCTGGCCCGCTGGTTTCCAGCAGTGGCGAGTCGTTCGGCGGCCCTTTTGCTTCAGCGCGCGGCAAACTTCCATGGCCGGTTGATGGTCGATTACTGGCACGCTTTGGGGAAACCCGTGGCGATGACACCCGTGCCAAGTGGGATGGCGTGATGATCAGCGCCTCTGCCGGCAGCCAGGTCCACGCCGTGCATGGTGGGCGCGTAGTGTTCGCCGATTGGTTGCGGGGCGCCGGCTTGCTGGTGATTCTTGACCACGGTAATGGCTATTTGAGCCTTTACGGCCACAATCAGACATTACTCAAGTCGGCAGGTGATGTTGTAAAAGCCGGTGAATCCATCTCCACTGTCGGTAACAGTGGTGGCCAGGACACCCCGGCGCTGTACTTCGCTATTCGTCAGCAGGGCCGCCCGAGCGACCCTGCACAATGGTGCCGGTCCCAAGGATAGGGTCGCATCTACATTAGGAGTTCGTTCGACATGCTGCATTTGTCCCGCCTCACTTCGTTGGCCCTGACGATCGCCCTGGTGATCGGCGCGCCTCTGGCTTTTGCCGACCAGGCCGCACCGGCTGCACCCGCCACGGCTGCGACGACCAAGGCGCCATTGCCGCTGGACGAGCTGCGCACCTTTGCCGAGGTCATGGACCGGATCAAGGCAGCGTATGTCGAACCCGTAGACGACAAGGCCCTGCTGGAAAATGCCATCAAGGGCATGCTCAGCAACCTCGACCCGCACTCCGCCTACCTGGGCCCGGAAGATTTCGCCGAGCTGCAGGAAAGCACCAGCGGTGAGTTCGGCGGCCTGGGCATCGAAGTGGGCTCCGAAGACGGCCAGATCAAAGTGGTCTCGCCTATCGACGACACCCCGGCGTCCAAGGCCGGTATCCAGGCCGGCGACCTGATCGTGAAGATCAACGGCCAGCCGACCCGCGGCCAGACCATGACCGAAGCCGTCGACAAGATGCGCGGCAAGCTCGGCCAGAAAATCACCCTGACCCTGGTGCGCGACGGCGGCAACCCGTTTGACGTGACCCTGGCCCGTGCGACCATCACGGTCAAGAGCGTGAAAAGCCAGCTGCTGGAGTCGGGCTACGGTTATATCCGTATCACCCAGTTCCAGGTCAAGACCGGCGACGAAGTGGCCAAGGCCCTGGCCAAGCTGCGCAAAGACAACGGTAAGAAGCTCAACGGCATCGTGCTTGACCTGCGCAACAACCCAGGCGGCGTGTTGCAGTCGGCGGTCGAGGTGGTCGACCACTTCGTCACCAAGGGCCTGATCGTCTACACCAAGGGCCGTATCGCCAACTCCGAGTTGCGCTTCTCGGCTACCGGTAACGACCTCAGCGAGAACGTGCCACTGGCGGTCTTGATCAACGGTGGCAGCGCCTCGGCCTCGGAAATCGTCGCCGGTGCCCTGCAAGACCTCAAGCGCGGCGTGCTGATGGGCACCACCAGCTTCGGCAAAGGCTCGGTGCAGACCGTATTGCCGCTGAACAACGAGCGTGCGCTGAAGATCACCACCGCTCTGTATTACACGCCCAACGGCCGCTCGATCCAGGCCCAGGGCATCGTGCCGGACATCGAAGTACGCCGCGCCAAGATCACCAACGAGATCGATAGCGAATACTACAAAGAGGCCGACCTGCAAGGTCACTTGGGCAATGGCAACGGCGGTGCCGACCAGCCAACCGGCAGCCGCGCCAAGGCCAAGCCGATGCCGCAGGACGATGACTACCAACTGGCCCAGGCACTCAGCCTGCTCAAGGGCTTGAGCATCACCCGCAGCCGTTGATCATGCGTCTTGCCCTGATCATCGCTGTGCTGTGCAGCCTGGCAGGGGTCGCTCAAGCGGCCCCTGCCAGCGAACCGCACAAAGCCTACCTGACACTGATCATCGACGACCTGGGGCAAAACCTGCCTCGGGATCGTCGTGTGCTCGCGCTACCCGGCCCGGTGACCGCCGCCATCATGCCGGACACGCCCCACGCCGCCGAATTCGCCCGTGAGGCCCACAAGGCCGGCAAGATCGTGATCCTGCACATGCCCATGGACCCGGCCACCGGCCCCTTCGCCTGGCACCCGGAGCTGCCCATCGAAGAACTGGGCAAGCGCCTGGACGCCGCGTTCGATGCCGTGCCCTACACCGCAGGCATTAACAACCACATGGGCAGCCGCATGACCGCACAACCGGCCGCGATGGCCTGGCTGATGGGTGAGTTGCAACGTCGCCACAAGTTCTTCGTCGACAGCCGCACCAGCGCGCAAACCGTCGCCGCCGCCGAGGCGCAGAAGATCGGTTTGGCCCATGTGTCGCGGGATGTTTTTCTCGATGACGAACGCACCGAAGCGGCGATTACCACGCAACTGCAAACCGCAATCAAGCTGGCGCACAAGCAGGGCTCGGCGGTGATGATCGGGCATCCTTACCCACAGACGCTGGCGGTGCTGGAACGCGAATTGCCCAAGCTCAAGGCACAGGGCGTGGAGTGGATCGATATCAAGTTGATGATCAGCGTGCGCAGTAACCGGGCGATGGCCGGGCATGGCAAGAACGGCATCTATCGCTGACGCCCCCCCCTGTAGGAGCGAGCTCGCTCGCGAAAAACTTGAGACCGCCGCGTACCCCCTGGATACCCGCGTCATCGTTGACGTCCTTCGCGAGCAAGCTCGCTCCTACAAGTAGTTGGCCATGATCTGGTCGATACGGCCTTCTTCACGCAACTGCTCCAGCGCGGCCTGGAGCCTGGCCACCACCTCATCCGGCACGTCCTTGTTCAACGCCAGGTAAAGCTGCGCACTGTTGAAGCGCAATACCGTCTTGAGCCCGTTCACCCCCACCTGCCGCGCCAGGTAGCGCCCAGCAGGATCGCCAGTGGCCCACAGATCGATCTGGCCCTCCATGAGCTTTTGCGCATTGTCCTGGTCACGCAAGGCAACAATCGGCTTGAGCCCCTGCTTGTCCAGGCTTTCGGCAATGGCGTCGCCTTTGTAGGCGCCGATCTTGTAGCGGCGCGCCTGCTCAAGGTTTTCCAGCTGGACCTTGCTGTCGGCCTTGGCCAATAGCACCCAATCGTCCGGGCCGATGGGGCCGACCCATTTGAACAAGGCTTCACGGTCTGGCAGACGCGCCATCACAAACACACCGTAACCGGGCTTTTCCAGGGCGAGCTTGTAGATTCGCTCCCAAGGGAAACGCAGGGTCAGGTTGTAGGAAATGCCGGCGCGCTTGAAGGTTTCGCGCATGATGTCTACGGCGATGCCTTCGATGTTCTCGTCCTTGGCGAAGTTCTTGCCGTTTTTCGCCATGTTGTAGGGCGGGAAATTTTCTGTCAGCAACACCAGGGAGGCGTCAGACGGTTGTTCGGCGCGTGCCGTAGCCACCATGAGCATGGAGGAACTGGCGAGGGCGAGCAGCAGGTGTTTGAACATGAAGGCTACCGGAATCCATGGCAAGCGCAGAGAGTGCCGCGAGCCTGCCATGGTGTCCAGCAGCGTTTAGCGCACGACGATACCGCGTGCGGCCATGTAGGCCTTGGCCTCGGGTACTGTGTATTCGCCAAAGTGGAAAATACTCGCCGCCAGCACTGCGCTGGCGTGGCCTTCAAGCACGCCATCGGCCAAGTGCTGCAGGTTGCCCACCCCACCCGATGCGATCACCGGAATGCCCAGGGCATCGCTGATGGCGCGGGTGACGCCCAGGTCGAAGCCGTTTTTCATGCCGTCCTGGTCCATGCTGGTCAGCAGGATCTCACCGGCGCCCAGGCCTTCCATCTTCATCGCCCACTCCACCGCGTCCAGCCCGGTAGGCTTGCGCCCGCCGTGGGTGAAGATCTCCCAGCGTGGGGTTTCGCCCGGGCCGGACACCTTCTTGGCGTCGATAGCCACCACAATGCATTGCGAGCCGAAGTGCTGCGCGGCTTCGCCGACAAACTCGGGGTTGAACACCGCTGCGGTGTTGATCGAGACCTTGTCGGCACCGGCATTGAGCAGGTTGCGGATGTCTTGCACGGTGCGCACGCCACCGCCCACGGTCAGCGGGATAAACACCTGGCTGGCCATGCGCTCGACGGTATGCAGCGTGGTGTCGCGGCCATCGACGCTGGCGGTGATGTCGAGAAAGGTAATCTCGTCGGCACCTTGCTCATCGTAGCGACGGGCAATTTCCACCGGGTCGCCGGCATCACGGATGTTCTCGAACTTGACGCCCTTGACCACGCGACCGTTGTCGACGTCCAGGCAAGGGATGATGCGTTTGGCCAGCGCCATGGTCAGTCCTCAGCCGTTGTAGGCGTCGCAGTAAGCCTGAGCTTCGGCAACGTCCAGGGTGCCTTCATAGATCGCACGGCCGGTGATGGCGCCGATAATGCCGGGAGCCTTGGCGTCCAGCAGCGACTTGATGTCACCCAGGTTGTGAATGCCGCCGGAAGCGATCACCGGAATCTTGGTGGCCGCTGCCAGGGCTGCGGTGAAGGGTACGTTGCAGCCCTGCATCATGCCGTCTTTGGCGATGTCGGTATAAACGATGGCAGACACGCCGTCGGCTTCGAACTGCTTGGCCAGGTCGATCACCTGCACGGTGCTGATTTCAGCCCAGCCGTCGGTAGCGACGAAGCCATCTTTGGCATCCAGGCCTACGATCACTTTGCCCGGGAAAGCGCGGCAGGCTTCGGCGACGAAGGCTGGGTCTTTCACGGCCTTGGTGCCGATGATCACGTAGCTCACGCCCGCTTTGACGTAGTGCTCGATGGTTTCCAGGGAACGGATACCGCCGCCGATCTGGATCGGCAGGTTCGGGTAGCGCTTGGCGATGGCAGTAACCACCTCGCCGTTGACCGGCTGGCCTTCGAAGGCGCCGTTCAGGTCCACCAGATGCAGACGACGGCAGCCCCCTTCTACCCATTTGGCAGCCATGCTCACCGGGTCATCGGAGAACACGGTGGAATCTTCCATGCGGCCTTGGCGCAGGCGTACACAAGCGCCGTCCTTGAGATCGATAGCGGGGATAATCAGCATCTGGCAAACCTTATTCGATATTCAGCAATGCTTGGGAAATCAGGGTTTCTCAAGCGACCACAAGTCGCTTTCGATGCTTTCGAACCTTTCCTTAAGGAGCGTCTGCGTGTCGAAAACCGCCCTGTTGTAATAATGCGGCGCCACTTCGGTGGTGAACAGCTCAAGAATCTCGGCGACCTCGAACGAGCCCAACTTGAGCTCGAAGCGGTCCTCCATGAAACGTTTGATCTTGTCGGTGGCCGCACGCTCCTGCTCGGGCGTGAGGTTCAAGATCGGCTGCTTCGGTTTCCTGGCCATTTACCAGCGACCATCCCACGCGGCGAAGTTCTGCAGCAATTGCAGGCCATGGGTATGGCTCTTCTCCGGGTGGAACTGCACGGCAAAACGCGAACCATCGGCCAGCGCGGCGGCGAAGTCGACGCCGTAATGCCCGCCACCCACCACCTGGCGCGGGTTACCGGCGGCGATGTAGTAGCTGTGCACGAAGTAGAAACGCGCCATGTCCGGGATGTCGTGCCACAGCGGGTGGTCGACGGTGCGGCGCACTTCGTTCCAGCCCATGTGCGGGACTTTGAGGTGCTCGCCCTCTTCATGCAGGTCTTTGCCGAAGAACTTCACCTGGCCCGGAAACAGGCCGATGCAGTCGACACCACCGTTCTCTTCACTGCTGTCGAGCAAGGCTTGCATGCCCACGCAAATACCGAGGAAGGGGCGGTCCTGGCTGACCTCGCGCACCAGGCTGTCAAAGCCCAGGCGGCGGATTTCGGCCATGCAATCGCGAATCGCGCCTACACCGGGGAACACCACGCGGTCGGCTTCGCGAATCACGTTGGCATCGCTGGTGATCAGCACCTTGCCAGCGCCTACGTGCTCAAGGGCCTTGGCCACCGAGTGCAGGTTACCCATGCCGTAGTCGATAACCGCGACCGTCTGCATTACAGGACGCCCTTGGTCGACGGCATTTGCCCGCCCATGCGCTCATCGACTTCCACAGCCATGCGCAACGCGCGGCCGAAAGCCTTGAACACGGTTTCGATCTGGTGGTGAGTGTTGGTGCCGCGCAGGTTGTCGATGTGCAGGCTGACCAGTGCGTGGTTAACGAAACCCTGGAAGAATTCCTGGAACAGGTCGACGTCAAAGCCACGGCCCACGTTCGCGCGGGTGTAAGGCACGTGCATCTGCAAACCCGGGCGACCGGAGAAGTCGATGACCACACGGGACAGCGCTTCATCCAGCGGGACATAGGCATGGCCGTAGCGACGGATGCCTTTTTTGTCGCCGATGGCCTTGGCAAACGCCTGGCCGAGGGTGATACCCACGTCTTCCACCATGTGGTGGTCGTCGATGTGCAGGTCGCCTTTGCCGACGATATCCAGGTCGATCAGCCCGTGACGGGCGATCTGGTCCAGCATGTGCTCAAGAAAAGGGACACCGATATCAAATCGGGCCTTTCCGGTGCCATCCAGGTTGATCGAGGCTTTGATCTGGGTTTCCAGAGTGTCGCGCTCGACAGATGCCTTACGTTCGGCCATCACCAGCTCCGCAAAATCATTGGGCGAAAAAGGCAGCCATTATAGGGGCGCGGGCGCTAAACAGAAACAACGAAGGGGATAAGACTGACGAGTTGGAGCGAGGAATGTCGGGGATAGACATGTGCATACATGTGAGCATGGGTTTATGTGGGAGCTGGCTTGTGTGGGAGCTGGCTTGCCTGCGATGCAGACACCTCGGTGTATCAGTTACACCGCAGTGATGCTATCGCAGGCAAGCCAGCTCCCACACAAGCCCGGCCCCCACAGGAGCCGGGCCCACCCTTATTGCGGTATCAGTGGAACAGTACTGCGGTCTTCTGCAGGGTCACCCACACACCCCACGCCAACGGAATACCTACCACCAGCCACGCGGCAATCGCCAGCGGCTTGCTGGCGGCGGAGGCTTTCCACTCCAGCACGGTGCTGGCATCGGCACCTTTGTCATGGCCCAGCGCCTGTTCGGCTGCCAGTTCGGCATCAGTCATGAAGTACTTATCGGCCACCGGGCGCACCAGCAGGTTGCAGATGAAGCCCAGCACCAACAGTCCGGCGAGGATGTACAAGGTGATGTCGTAGGCCGCGGCCCGTTCAACGCCGATGCTCAACTGGTATTCACGCAGGTAGTTCACCAGCACCGGGCCCAACACGCCCGCAGCGGCCCAGGCGGTCAACAGGCGACCGTGGATCGCGCCAACCATCTGGGTGCCGAACAGGTCGGCCAGGTAGGCCGGGACCGTGGCAAAACCACCGCCGTACATCGACAGGATGATGCAGAACGCGGCCACGAACAGCGCCACATTACCCAGGTGCCCCAGGTTCGGGATCAGCGCATACAGGGCAAAGCCCAGGGCGAAGAACACGAAGTAGGTGTTTTTACGCCCCAGGTAGTCAGAGAACGAGGCCCAGAAGAACCGGCCACCGATGTTGAACAGGCTCAACAGGCCGGTAAAACCAGCGGCAATGGCTGCAATGGAGGCCAACTGGCCCGCATCCAATTGACCAAATGGCACATCGACACCCAGGAGTTTGCCGCCAAACACTTCCTGCAGCAGCGGCGAAGCCATGCCCAGGATGCCGATACCGGCCGACACGTTCAGGCACAGCACCAGCCAGACCAGGCGGAACTGCGGGGTTTTCCACGCAACATTCACATGCACATGGCGGTGAGTGATCATCGCATTGCTGGCTTTCTTCGCTGGCGCGGTCCAGCCCTCAGGCTTCCAGCCGGTCGGGGGTACGCGATACAGCAGGGCGCCACCGATCATGAACACGAAGTAGATCGCCGCCATGACCACGAAACTCTGCCATACACCGACGCTGGTCGGCGAAGAGAAATGGCCCATCAGCGCCGCGGCCAAAGGTGCACCCACCATCGCGCCGCCGCCAAAGCCCATGATCGCCATGCCGGTCGCCATGCCGCGCTTGTCCGGGAACCACTTGATCAAGGTCGAAACGGGCGAGATATAGCCCAGGCCCAGGCCAATACCGCCAATGACCCCGGAGCCGATCCACATCAGCCAGATCTGGTGGGTATAGATACCCAGGGCCGAGATCAGCAGGCCACCACACCAGCACAGCGCCGAGACAACCCCGGCCTTGCGCGGCCCGGCGTGTTCCAGCCAGCCGCCCCAGATCGCTGCGGAGCAGCCCAGGAAGATGAAGAACAGGGTGTAGATCCAGCCCAGCATGGAAATGGGCCAGTCGCATTGAGACGAGAAGACTTGAGCGATAAAGCCCATGTCCGGCGCGCAAGCCACCGGCGCGGTGATACCCAGCGCCTTGGACAACGGCAGCCAGAACACCGAGAAGCCGTAGGCCATGCCGATGCACAGGTGGATGGCCAGGGCGGCCGGTGGAACCAGCCAGCGGTTGAAGCCCGGCTTGGCGATGATGCGCTCCTTGGACAGGAACGCAGGCTGTGCGGCGGCAGTGCCGGCCACAGTGCTAGTGCTCATTGGTGTTTCCCCCAGTTATTGGTATGCGTCCGTCAGGCGCTCTCTCCCTCGGCCTTGCACGCAAAGCGTGGCCGTTTCGTTGAGTGAAGCTCCCTTTTAGGCGCGACGTTAAGTCGCAGAAGGCGGACGAACGTGCAGAGATTAGCACCAGTGGATGACAGAAAAATCAAACTGCCACTACCTTTTTTGGATTATCTGTACTTTTCTGACGTCAAAATCCTATTTCCGCGCCCATGGATACAATGTAACGATCCGTGAACTGACGCGGGCCGTCGGGCGTTATACTCTGCGGCTAAATTTTGAAATCGACATACAAGGACTCGCCCATGAAAGCGTTCGGCAAAATCCTGGGTCTGGTACTTCTCGGGCTGTTGCTGATCATTGTGGCGCTCGGCTTTGCCCTGACCCACCTTTTCGATCCCAACGACTACAAAGAAGAAATTCGCCAGATAGCCCGCGACAAGGCCCACATCGAGCTGACGCTCAATGGCGATATCGGCTGGAGCCTGTTCCCCTGGCTGGGCCTGGAGCTTCACGAAGCCAGCGTCGCGACCCTGACCGCGCCCACTCAACCCTTTGCCGACTTGCAGATGCTCGGCCTGTCGGTACGCGTACTGCCGCTGCTGCGCCGCGAAGTGCAGATGAGCGATGTGCGTGTCGAGGGCCTGAACCTGCGCCTGAACCGCGACAAGCAAGGCCACGGCAACTGGGAAGACATCGGCAAGAACCTGCCCGACGAAAACACAGGCACCCCCGCTCCCGCGCCGGTCGAACCCGTGGCTGAAACCAAGCCGGAAAAGCCACCGCAGCCGATCCGCCTGGACATCGACAGCCTGACCATCAACAACGCCCGCGTCGAATACACCGATGAACAGACCGGCAAGCACCTGAGTGCCGAAAGCATCCAGCTGAGTGCCGGTGCCATCCACGAAGGCGCCAGCATCCCGCTGAAACTCACGGCCTTCCTGGGCAGCAACCAGCCGCTGATGCGGGTCAAGACTGAGCTGAACGGCAACCTGCGCATCCAGCGTGCGCTCAAGCGTTATCAGTTCGAAGACATGCGCTTGAGTGGCGAGGCCACTGGTGAGCCGTTGCAGGGCAAAACGGTGAGCTTCTCCACCCAAGGCCAATTGCTGGTGGACCTGGCGGCCAATGTCGCCGAATGGACCAACCTGAAACTGGCGGCCAACCAACTGCGCGCCTTGGGCGAACTGAAGGCCAATGACCTGGACAAGACCCCGCAGATCAGCGGCGCCCTGTCGGTCGCCCAGTTTGACCTGGCCAAGTTTCTTGAAAGCGTCGGTCATCCGTTGCCTGCCATGGCCCCCGGTAGCCTGAGCAAGGTCGAGCTGGTGAGCCGCCTCAAGGGCACGCCCACCAGCGTCGCCCTGGAAGACCTGAACCTGAAGCTCGATGGCAGCACCTTCACCGGCCGCGTCGCCGTGGATGATTTCGCCAAGCAGTCCCTGCGTGTGCAGCTCAAGGGCGATACTTTCAATGCCGACAATTACCTGCCGGCCAAATCCGAAGCCGCCAAAGGTGCAACCGCCGCACGCCAGGCCGAAGTGCAAAGCAGCGAAGCTGGCGCCATGGCGGCAGGCGGCAACACGCCATTGCCGGAGGCGCCGACCAAAGGTGCCTGGAGCAATGACAAACTGCTGCCGCTGACCCGCCTGCGCAGCCTGGACGTGAATGCAGACCTGGCCTTTGGCGAGCTGACCCTGAGCCAGTTACCCATTCAGAACGCGGTGCTCAAAGCCTCCGGCATTGACGGGCAACTCAATCTCGACACCCTTAGCGGCGGTCTCTACAACGGCACGTTCCAGGCCAACGGCACACTCGACGTGCGCCAGGACACGCCAGTGTTGGCCCTGCAAAGCCACATCAAGCAGGTGCCTGTCGAACGCATCCTGCAGGCCCAAGGGAAAACACCGCCGGTCAAAGGCCAGCTCACCCTCGACAGTAACCTCAACGGCCGTGGCAACAGCCAGAAAGCGCTGATCGACAGCCTCAACGGCACCGCCAGCCTCGTGATCAACAACGGCGTGTTGCTCAATGCCAACATCGAGCAGCAACTGTGTACCGGCATCGCCCTGCTCAACCGCAAGACCCTGAGCACCACGCCAGGCGGCAAGGACACGCCCTTCCAGGAGCTGCGCGGCAACCTCACGTTCCGTAACGGCGTGGCCAGCAACCCCGACCTGAAAGTGCGTATCCCCGGCCTGACGCTCAACGGCAACGGTGATGTGGATTTGCGCGTGCTGGGCATGGACTACCGCGTCGGCATTATCGTCGAAGGCGACAAGCGCGAGGTGCCGGACCCGGCCTGCCAGGTCGGCGCCAATTTCCAGGGCATTGAAGTGCCGCTGCGTTGCCGTGGCCCGCTGGAGTTGGGCGCCAAGGCCTGCCGCCTGGACAAGGACGGCCTGGGCCAGGTCGCCCTCAAGGCGGCCGGCAATCGCCTGAACGAGAAGCTGGAAGAGAAGCTCGACAAGGTTAATCCCAAGCTCAAAGACGCATTGAAAGGCCTGTTCAACCGATGAAAAACGAGCAGTTTTCACAGGCGGTGCTGGACTGGTACGACCGCCACGGCCGCCACGACCTGCCCTGGCAACAGGGCATCACGCCGTATCGGGTGTGGGTGTCTGAGATCATGCTGCAACAGACCCAGGTCAGCACCGTGCTCAACTACTTCGATCGCTTCATGGCCTCCCTGCCAACCGTCGAAGCCCTGGCCGCTGCGCCGGAAGATGAAGTGCTGCACCTGTGGACGGGCCTTGGCTACTACACCCGGGCACGCAACCTGCAAAAGACCGCGAAGATCGTGGTGGCCGAATACGGCGGCGAATTCCCCCGCGACGTCGAAAAGCTCACCGAGCTGCCGGGCATCGGCCTGTCCACCGCTGGTGCGATAGCCAGTCTGAGCATGGGCCTGCGCGCGCCGATCCTCGACGGCAACGTCAAACGCGTGCTGGCGCGCTTTACCGCGCAAGAGGGTTACCCTGGCGAGCCCAAGGTGGCCAAGCAGCTGTGGGCCACCGCAGAGCGCTTTACACCCCATGCCCGCGTCAACGCCTACACCCAGGCCATGATGGACATGGGCGCCACCCTGTGCACCCGCAGCAAACCCAGTTGCTTGCTGTGCCCGCTGGAAAAAGGCTGCGAAGCCCACATGCTCGGCCTGGAGACGCGCTACCCGATCCCCAAGCCGCGCAAGACCATCCCGCAAAAGCGCACGCTGATGCCCATGCTGGCCAACGCCGAGGGCGCGATTCTGCTTTACCGTCGCCCGTCCACGGGCTTGTGGGGCGGTTTGTGGAGCTTGCCGGAGCTGGACGACCTGCAAGACCTGGATCACCTCGCCAACCAGCACGCGCTGGCGCTGGGCAAGCATCAGGAACTGCCGGGGCTGATCCACACCTTCAGCCACTTCCAGCTGGCCATCGAACCCTGGCTGGTCCAGGTCGAGGAAAACGCCCATCACGTGGCCGAGGCCGACTGGCTCTGGTATAACCTCGCCACCCCGCCGCGCCTGGGCCTTGCCGCCCCGGTGAAAAAACTGCTGAAGCGCGCGGCCGACGTATTGAACGCAGGAGTTTCGTCATGACCCGCACCGTTATGTGCCGCAAGTACAAAGAAGAACTGCCAGCCCTGGAACGCCCTCCTTACCCAGGTGCCAAGGGCCAGGACATTTACGACCACGTCTCGGCCAAAGCCTGGGGCGACTGGTTGAAACACCAGACTCTGCTGATCAACGAAAAACGCCTGAACATGATGAACGCCGAAGACCGCAAATACCTGGCCGGCGAAATGGACAAGTTCTTTTCCGGCGAGGAATACGCCCAGGCCGAAGGCTACGTCCCACCTGCTCAATAATTGATCAAAAACCGGGGTCTGCACGTAAGCGACGGTAATAATTAAATATTTTTTGAAAACTTGCTTGACGACCCCCTGAAAAACCCGTTTAATGCGCCCCGTTGCCCAGATAGCTCAGTCGGTAGAGCAGGGGATTGAAAATCCCCGTGTCGGCGGTTCGATTCCGTCTCTGGGCACCAAAATACCGAAAAACCCCAAGGAACAATGTTCCTTGGGGTTTTTTATTGCTTGCGATTCAACCGGCTTCAGGTCCCGGAGCCGAAACGATCTGCGCGGGCTTGATTTAAATGGCCAGGCTCAAAGCGCCCTCAGACCAGCTGAGTCGTCGGCGACGCCAGTTCCCCTCGCACGGGTGACCCAAGCACGCTTGCGTTCCCCTGAGCAGCCTTCAGGCCGTAGCGTCTACTCTGCCTGGTGCTCGCCGAAGCGGAGGCCGTACGACCTCTTCGAGTGACAGAGCGACGACGAGGCGCTCGCGCCGAAGGCAACGCCGCGTGAGAAATGCTGCCTGACAATACGCTGAGCGCATCTTCAACCTGACGCCGGGCCAACCTGACATTGACGTCCATCGCATTCGTCCAGAAATACGTGCCAGCGGCCAGGCTGCCAAGCACCGAGACATGCGGCCAGGCCTCACCGGCTGCACCCACCAACCTTCCTGTCTCGAAGTCCAACTCAAAGCCGCCGAACTCATTGGGCTTGGCCAACTTGCGACGGAGCAAATTCACCACGAGCGGCACGTCAGACTGCTCCACCTGAACGGAGTACCCGGTGGCGTTAATGACATATTCACTTTCGATGACGGTACGGAATGCGCTGCGACGGTCGTCAATGCGCGTCTCAAAGACCTTTGAAGCCTGGTTGTAAGTGACCTGGCTGACGCCGCCGAGTACCAGTAGGCGATCAGCCTTCAGCAACGCCTGCAACTTATGGGCATTTTTGACCGGCACCGAGACTCGGTAAGAAGACCAGAGACTGCCGAATGTCGTCTGGAATACCTGCTTGTCGTCGCGAGACAGGCGATGCCAGACATAATCGATAATGGAGTTGGTCGAGTAAATGACCGACTGCCACAGACGCTCGGCATTGTCTGCCTGGATGATTTCGGACGTTATGTAGTCCAACACACCGGCGCCCGAATTCAAGATGCGCGTCAAGTCCAAGGCGTCACCGGTAACCTCCTCGATCTCACGCAGCAACATCGTAAAGACGTCATGCAGCTTGAGCTGACCACCATTTGCATCACAGAAGTTATCGATGTGGGCCCGGGTCAGATGAGTCAATGTATGAGGCCGATTAAAGGTACCGCGCACGCTGGGCAGACGGCCGGTGCGCGATGCCATGACAATTTTTCCCTGGTGCCCGGCTTCTGTCAGTGAGAGCACAGTGTCAATGGCCGACAGTCCGGTCCCTAGCACACACACCGACGCGTTGGCCGGTATGTTGCGCACCATGTCCCGGGTTGGGTATGGGGTGCGCACGAAGCCAGCCACGTCATTGAGCTGAGTAAACCGCGTGGATGGCAGGTTTCCCATGCTGAGGACAACCCGATCCGCCACGTAGGCCACGCCGCTCTCGGTATCAATGCAAGGGCGCTGGTCAGACAGTGAGATCAAGTCTGTGACGGTTGAGGTCACTGCGGTGACCTTAATGCCATGGGCGCGGGCCACGGCCATCGTCTGCTCATACTGATGTGCCAGGTATCTGCCGAACAGGCTGCGCGGCAGGAAGGCGTGATCGTCGATGACTGTTTGTGGAAAATCGACCGCCTGATCTGCGCCATGCTGTTCCAGCCAGCGAATAAAATGCCGCTTGTCGCCTGCCACCGCAGACATGGCGTCGGCTCGCGTGTTGAGCAAGTTGCACTCGAAGTCGGCCTGGTACGCATAACCCGGCCCAGGTGTTTTCTGTGACTCAAAGATCAGCACATCCAAATGATGACTCAGCCCCTGACGAACAGCTTCATCAATGAGTTGCGTAAAATATGCGACGCCGACAGAACCACCGCCCACTATGGCAATTGTTATTTTTTTCATGGTGTTTTCCAAAACGCGTAGTGCGAAGAATGAAGAGCCATCAATGAAATGATGAGTTAGTCACGCGAACGCCAGTACTTGTCTGTGACAGAGAGCGGCTGATGGAGAAAAATCGACGCAGGCATCAACTCCACGTGGTCAGCCACGATGATATCGGCCGTACTGCGAGCGAGAATATCGCGCTCGATGTCGATACCCGGCGCAACTTCCTTGAGTATCAAGCGGCCGTCCTTCAATACGAGCACAGCCCGTTCAGTGATGAACAGAATCGGGCAGTTGCGTGATTGCGCATGGGCGGCATTGAAGCTCATGTGCTCAACGGCCTGGATAAACTTGGTGATACCCCCTTCACGCTCAATGCTTAACTGCCCGGATTCAAACCCCAGCTCCAGACCACCGGCCGTGAAGGTTCCACAAAACACCACGCGCTTGGCGCTTTGCGAAATGTTGATAAAACCACCGACACCGTTGAGCCGCCCGCCGAATCGACTGATGTTGACATTGCCACGGCTGTCGGCCTGACCAAACCCGAGGAAGGCCAGATCGATTCCGCCACCGTCATAGAAGTCGAACTGGCTGGCTTGATCAAGGATCGCTTGAGGGTTGCTCGAAGCGCCGAATGACAGCCCGCGCGCAGGCGTCCCACCGATAACCCCTGACTCGACAGTAAGCACATGGGCGGAGCAGCGCTCCTCGCTCGCCACCCTTGCAATGAACTCTGGGGTGCCAATACCCAGGTTAACGATCGGCGCGTTGTACCGGGCTATTTCATACAAGGCTCGGCGCGCGACGATTTTTTTGGCGCACAGGGGTAACGGCGTGACTGCGGTATCGGAGCGCGACCGCCCGGTATAGGTGTTGTTTCTGACCTCACCGTAGGTTTGCCAATGTGTGTCTGGTGTGGATAAAACCAGATAATCAACAAAGATCCCCGGAATACGGATCGCCTGAGGATCGAGCGAGTTACGGTCGACCAATTCCATCACTTGCACGATGACGATACCGCCGCAATTGTGAACGGCCTGCGCCTGGGCGAGGCTGTCCTGAAAGTTGGCTTCGTCCTCCATACTGATATTGCCGTCGACATCTGCTCGGCTTCCGCGCAAAAAGGCGACATTGATGGGCATCGACGGATAGAAAAGTTCTTCACGCCCCCCAACGTTTACCACTGAGATCAGCTCTTCAGTCGTAGCCGGGCCGACTTTGCCCCCCTCCTGCCTGGGGTCGATAAAGGTGTGCAAGCCAATCCCTGAGAGCACCCCACTTTTGCCCCCGGCGATTGAGCGGAACAGGTGGCTTATCACGCCCTGAGGCCAGTTGTGCGCTTGGATTTCACCACGCAGTGCCATCTGGCCTATCGACGGTGCAAGCGCCCAGTAGCCTCCGATCACCTTTTTCAGCAGGCCTTTGACAGCCAGTTGATTAAGCCCACGGCTGGCCTTGTCACCCTGGCCGGCCGCAAAAACCAGGGTCAGGTCCGATGGCTGTGCGGTAGCGGCAAAACGCGCCGCCAGTGCTTCGGTGAGCAAGTCTGGGTGCCCGCAACTGCCGAACCCCCCAGTGGTGATCGTGCAATTATCGGGTACCAGGGCCGCCGCCTGGCTGGCGGTAATGACGCGCTTAGGCTCCATCACATAATCACTGCCGAACGAGGCCGCTGCGAGCGTCGCCGGGGGAGCCTGGACGTTGAAGCCGCTATTGAGGGCGCCCATCATGCCTGCGCCTGCGCCAGGGAAACGGTCTGCACGGGCTTTTCCCACACTACCAGGAAGGTGCAGCCTTCATCGCTCCACAGCGCATGCTCACTGTCAGGCGGGCAGACTTCAAGCGTGCCTGCTGGGTGTGCACCGGCATCGTTATGCAGCACGCCATCGAGCACGAAAATCAGTTCGTAGCCAGGATGAAGGTGGCGCTGGGTACGGGCACCCGGCTGATAACGTACCAGGGCCGCTGATGGCCCATCCACTTCCGGGCCTTGGTACAAATGCACGATATCGGTCTTGGTTCGGCCATTGGCGGTATAGGGCACCCACGGCAAGGCTTCTTTGCTGCGTACTGCGTTGAGTACATCTTTAAGGATTTGTCCGGTATGCATGATACTTCCTTGTTCGCTGGATAAAGAGGCGTTAGATAGGGGTGGTTAAACGTTGAGCTCACTTCTTGACATGGGTGCACGCATAAACAGCCAGTGCGGTAATCGCAAAACCTACAGCGTTAATTGCACTGAACGATTCACCGAGGAATACAAAGCCCATTAAGGCTGTTACTGCGGGAATAAGATGGAACAGGCCTGCTACTTTGCTCGCCTCACCTTTGCGCATGAGGATGTAGAGGATGCTGATAGCGCCAATAGAGTTGACCAGTGACAACCAACCGGACGCGAAGATCATTGTTGGGGTCCACTGAACCGCTAGATTTTCAAAGTGGTCGGCGAGAAAGAACATCACGAAAGAGGCCGTGGCCAACTGGATAAAACCACCCGTGCGTAAGTCCATGCCGGTGCAGTATTTCTTCTGATACAGGCTGCCGGCCGTGATGCCAACCAGTGCCAGCACTACGCACAAGTAACCTGTCAGGCTCGCCGTTGCACTTACACCGAGCTGTTCATAGACCACCAGGGCGACACCGAACAATCCGCCCACCAAGCCGAGCCACTCGACACGACTGACTTTTTCGTTAAGAAACCGAGTGGCGCCCAACGCGGTAAACACCGGCATCGTGCCAACAATCAGCGCGGCCACAGCAGCCGACACGCCCAGATCCAGCCCCATGTACAGGCCAGCAAACTGAAGCGCCTGGATCAAGATGCCCACCACCACCAGATGGCCGAACTGAGCGCGGGTTTTCGGCCACGGGGCTTTAGTCGCAAGCGCCACGCCCAGCAGGATCAGCGCGGCACTGGCAAAGCGAATGAAGATCAGGGTGTAGGGCCCCACAAAGGGGAGTGCCACTTTGCCAACGACATAACCGGAACTCCACATGACGATGAAGAGCAAAGGCAGTAGAGTGGCGGGCAGGGCAATATTGAAACTTCTGGTCAGGGCTTTCATGAATCCTCCAAGGTTTAACCGCTAGAGAATTCAAAGTATTTAACCCACCCGCTGCGCACAATACGGCCAAAAAGAACAAGCCTGTGTCCTCTGGAGAAACAATGGAATCTTTCTCAGATAATATTTCGGATGTCTTTGTTTTCGTTAAAGTTGTCGAACTGAAAAGTTTCTCCAAAGCGGCCCGTTTCTTCGGTTCGACCACCTCAACCGTCAGCAAACAAATGCGCAGGCTTGAGGAAACGCTCGGGGCCAAGTTGTTAAACCGCACCACGCGAAGCCTGGCGCTCACAGAAGCGGGAGAACTTGCCTATCAGCACGGTGTTCGGATTACCGAGGAAACCGGCGCCTTACTCAACTCGGTCGAGAGCTTGCAATCAGCGCCCCGAGGCCACCTGCGGGTCACCACATCGGTTGCCTTTGGCAATCTCCACTTGAGCAACCTGGTTGGGCAATTCCTCAACGCCTACCCCGATATCAGCGTCACGCTCTCCTTGAGCGACCGCTATGTGGATATTGTCGAAGAGGGGTTCGATATTGCGATACGCCTGACCAGTACGCCCGTGGACAGTTTTATAGCGCGACGCTTGGCCAAACTCGATTACGTGTTATGTGCAACACCCGGTTATTTAAGCAGCCACTCCCCCATCGCCACTCTCGGTGATTTGGCCGCACATAACTGCTTGATCAATGGCCTGGCGCGGGAAGCATCCTGGCGTTTTCTTCGCGACGGCGAAGTGACCGAAGTGCGCGTATCAGGGCGTTTCTGTGTCAACAGCAGTGAGTCGGTGAGGCAGGCCGTGATGGAAGGTGTGGGCATAGGCTTGCTGCCCACGTTCTCCATCGCCGACGATTTGCGCAAGGGCAGCCTTAGCGTGATTTTGCCCAAGTACATTGCAGAGGGTACGTTCGGCGACAGCATTCATGCGATTTTCTTGCCGAGCAAGTTTGCCGTGCCCAAGTTGCGGGTCTTTGTGGACTTCCTGATCGAGAAATTCGAAGACGGTGGTGGATGGTTGCCAGCCCCCCAGAAGGCGGAATAACCACGGGCGCCATGACCACCAGGACCGCTGCCCTGTATCCTTAGTGGCCTAGTGCCTGCGATTGGCAGAGGAAAGCCATCAGGCTTTTATCCTCCGTGCTGGTTATTTTTCACTGGGTTCAATCGTTCAGCCTTTACCCAATTCTCAGTTGTAAGGTTTTTTCATGACCCGCTTCTTGCTTTGCACCCTATTCATACTGACCGCCCTGCTCAGTGGGTGTGCCACGCAGTTGGACGTAGCAATCAACGCGACGCCTGATCCCGATTATCAATTTGACCGACAGGCAACCGTGTTGGTGACCTCCACGGGCGGCAGCGATGAAAACTCGCTCAATGCCCGCTACTACCTGCGCGACATGGTCCGCGCCATGCAGGACCAGGGCTTTGGCAATGTCTTTACCGATACCACGCTGCCCAAGAACCACGCGCCGATCAAAATGACCGTCACCCTGGATGTCGATAGCAAGCAGGTGACTTATCGCTACACCGCCACCGAATACGGGCAAGTGGCAAACAGCACCACCACCCAATGCAAGAAGAACAAGAAAAAGACCGACCAACTGACCTGCACTAGCACCCCAAACACCTCCTACGGCCCGGTAGGAACTTCGGAGCGCACCGGCTACACCACGCTTACCACCTTCCGGGTCACCGCTCGCGATGAAGCGAGCAGGCGCGCGGTCTACCTGCTACGGGCGTCGTCCTATAACGACGATTGCCAAGCCGCCAAGGTCGAAGCCTTTCTGGTACAGCAGGGTTTGCAGAACCTGAATTTCCAGGACCGTGTGCAGCGCAATTACACGGTCACGATGCCTGAAAGCTTTCGTTGCAAGTAATCAGCTGCTCGGCAGGCCCTTGGCTCAAGGGCCTCCTTACTTGAGCAAAAACACCATCAACGGGTTGTCATTCAAGCGCCCTTGATAGCTCGGCGCCAGGTGCTCCACCGGCGACCCCTTCAACAGCGCAGTCTCCTTGCGCGACACAATCACCCAGGAAGGCCGGGGCAGCGCCGCCAGCTTCTCAAGCTCGTGACGCCCGACAAACAGCGGCTGTTCATCGTGATCCAGGTTCATCATGTAGCGCACAGCCCAGGTGTCCCGCGCCAGGTCGACAAACACCAAAGGGCCCGGCTGAGCCTCGCGCAACGCCTCCACCTGGCTGACAAACCGCCGGGTGTCGAATTGCAGGTCCTTGGCCGGTTCTATCACCGTCACCAGCAACAGCCATTGCGCCAACAGCGCGATCAGACTGAGCCACACCAACCGCCATGCTCGCTGCCAGGCAATCAACGCTGCGGCTTGCAGCACCACCAGCACGCCGATCATCAACGGCAAGGAAATCTGCGGCCAGTAGCCCTGCTTGTGCCAGGCGTGTCGGCACACAAACAACACCACCACGCACAACGTCGGCAGCGCCGCGACCAGCCATTCATAGCAACGGCGCACGCCCACCAGCCAGCCTTGCGCGTGAAGCAGCCCATAGGCAGCGACAGCCGCAAACATCGGCACCATCGGCAGGATGTAATAAGCGCGCTTGAAATGCGGTACCGACAGGCCGAGCAGAATCATCAAGCCGCAGCCCCCGAACCGCACCAGCAATTGCAGGTGCTCATTGGCCCAACGCTCGGGCCAGCGATGGCGCAACGCAAACAGGCTCGCAAATGCCAGGGGTACCACCGGGAAGTAGCGGTACAAGCTCAGTTGGAAGTAAAAGTAAAACGGCTCACCCGACTCATCCAGACGCCCACCGACTTGCATCCTGAAGACCTCATAGGCAAACGCAGCGCCACCACTGAACCGCGCAAGCTTCATCAGAAGCCACCAGCACGCTGCGAGCAGCACCAGGCCGACAACGCCGTGGCTCAGCACCTGCCGGACACGCTCCCCCGGCTTGCCCAACGCCCAATACACACACACCACCGCGCAGACTTCAATCAACCCCAGCGGCCCACGTATGGCGAAACCCAGGACGAACAGCGGGAACACCGCCAGTTGCCTCAGCCGCGACCCGAGGCGCTCGCCGGTGTGCAGCAGGTAGAAACTGCCCACGCATAACAATGCAACCATCTGATCCAGGCACACCGAGCGCGACTTTTCGAGCAACTGGGCGGTGAGCAGAGTCAGTAACACCGTCAGCAGCGCCCAGGCACGGCTGTAGGGCGCCAGCAGGCGGTACATCAGCGCGATCACCCCCGCCGACGCGAGCGCCGTGGGCAGCACATTCGCCAAGTGGTTCGGCGCGTCAAACAAGCGGGCGAATAGATAACTGAAGAAGGTCGCGGTGCCGGGGTAATCCGCATAGGGCTGGCCGTAGGTGGTGGGGAAAAGACTCGCGCCATGGCGATACATTTCCTGCATGAACAGCGCCCAACGCCCGTCAAAACCCTGGGGCTGCTGATCCCAGATGCCCACTGTGAATAACAAGAGAGCGACCAGGAAAAGACCCAGTGACTCCAGGCGAAAACGGTTGCGGTGATCCATCGGGTGACCTGTCAGGTGGGAAGCGCTGGCGTATGGTGCCGAACGCGCCCCTGAATGGCGCCTGAACAGACCTGAACATTCACGCAGTTACCGGCTGGTGGGCCACACCACTGCCGGGATCAGGCGAACGTAGAGCAATTCGGCAACCAGTTCGATCAGGGTCTGCAGGATCACCACCGTTGCGGCCAAGCCGCGCACATCCTCCGGCAGGGCCAGCGCCAATGGCAAAACCACCAGCGAGTTACGGGTCGACGCACTGAAGGTCACCGCCCGCGCCGTCAACGCTGGCAGTGCGAAAAGCCGCGCAGCCACAATGCCCATCAACGGCGCCAGCAACACAAAGGCCACGTAGACCGGAATGACTGGCAGTAACACATTGATATCCCGCACCACTGCCGTGATGTGCGAAGCCAGCACTACAAACAACACCAAGGCCATCGCTGGCACCGGCAACCAGGCCCAGGCGCTGTTCCAAAGGCTAATGGCGCTCGACCGCCGCGCGAAAGCGCTGGTCACAACCGCCAGAAGCATCGGCACCACAATCAGCCCCACGAACGCTTCGACAAACGGCCCCGCCGCCACCACCCCGCTGGATTGCTCGCCCAACATCAGCCCCAGGTAGACCGGCAACAACAGCAGTTGCAGCAACAGCAGCAGCGGTGTTGCCGCCAGCATCGACCGCGAATCGCCCTTGCCGATATGGGTAAACACCACCACATAGTCGATACAGGGCGTCAGCAACACCAGCAGAGCGCCCACCAGCAACGCCGGGCGCTCCACCAGGCCACGGGTCAACCCCCAAACCAGCAAGGGCACCAGGATGAAATTGGCCAACAGCAAGGCCGCCATGAAACGCTTATTGCCCACGGCTTGGCGCAGCTCAAGAAAGGGAATTTGCAAAAACATCGCATACATCAGCACGGCGATGGCAGGTGTCACCCAAAGGCTGAGGCCCTGCGCCGACAAGGGCCAGAGCAGGCCAAACGTGACGGCCAAAAAGACGGCAACGAAGTAGATCGGGACCTGATGGTGTTCCAGGGTGTCGCGGGTCATGGGCGGGCTCTGGTGGGTCAATAGACTGTCAGCCTAAGTACTCGCGCAGAGAAGGTCGAGCATTACAGCAATCGGTGCCGCCCGAGAAACCCTTGGGATTTGCCCCAACCTGCGCTTCAATACACCCTCTAGACCCAAACCCCAAGGACGTCGAGCCCATGGCCTCGCCAAACAAGCAGCAAAAACGCGCCCATCGGGCAAAAGCCAAGGCCAAGCAAAACCGCACCCAGCGCGCCGTGGCGCCCAAGCCAGATGCGTTCGCGGGCGACGACAGCCGCATCGACCTTGAGTCGGTGGATTTGACTGAACTGTTCGTCGAAATGCGTACCGCCGGCGAGATCAGCCAGCAGGCCCTGTGTGCGGTGTTCCTGGCCCACCCGTTGCTGGCGTTGGTGCTGGAGCAGGAAGGCGAAGAGGAAGCGACCGACTTTATCCTGGCGGCGCTGATCGAGTATCGGCAGTGGGCGACGGACAGCGATGACGAAGCCGCCGCGCTGGCGTGGATTGAGTCGCCGCAGTTCCAAGCCGATTACGTGGCGGCGTCCCAGGCGCTGGCCAACGCCCCCGACTAACACCAAACAAAAATGTGGGAGCGGGCTTGCTCGCGAATGCATTCTGACAGTCACTCAATTTATTGACTGGTCTAGCGCATTCGCGAGCAAGCCCGCTCCCACAGTTTGAATAGCGGCGTATCAGTTAAGCGCCGCAGCCCCCACTCTTTGGGCCTTGCGACGGCTCGCCACCACCAACCCCGCCAAGACCACCAGCAAGCTCAGAACCCCGGTGGCGATGATCTCGACCCGGTGCGCTTCCTGGAACAGCATGATGGTCAACGTACCGACGATAAACACCATTACCGCGTACGTCAGGCCTGGGAACAGCCACATCTTGAAGACGATCTTCTCGCCCGCCGCCGTACGCTTCTGGCGCATGCGCAGCTGCGACACGGCAATCACCAGGTACACCAACAACGCGATGGCGCCAGAGCTGGCCAGCAGGAATTCGAACACCGCCGCCGGGGCGACGTAGTTAGCGAATACCGCCAGGAACGCAGCACCGGTAGACAGCAACACCGCCCAGTAAGGCGTGCCGCTCTTGTTGGTACGCTTGGCCACGGCCGGTGCGTCACCGCGACGGCCCAGGGAGAACAGCATGCGCGACGCGGTGTACAGCGCCGAGTTGAGGCAGCTGGTCACGGCAACCAGCACCACCAGGTCGACAATCAGCTTGGCGTTCGGAATGCCCATGCGTTCCAGCACAGTCTGGTAGGAACCTACGGCCGCCAGGGTCGGATCGTTCCAAGGCACCAGGGATACCACGATGAAGATCGACAACAGGTAGAACAAACCAATCCGCCAGATCACCGAATTGGTGGCCTTGGTGATTTGCTGGCCTGGGTTCTTCGATTCGGCGGCGGCGATGGTGACAATTTCGGTGCCCATGAACGAGAACATAGTGGTCAGGATCGCTGCCAATACCGCGCCCATGCCGTTGGGCATGAACCCTTGGGTATCGAACAGGTGCGAAACACCGCTGACCTGGCTGGTAGGCAAGAAGCCGAAGATCGCGGCGAGGCCGAGGATCACAAAGCCGACGATCGCAACGACCTTGATCAATGCAAACCAGAACTCGAATTCACCGTAGTTTTTCACGCTGAACAGGTTGGTTGCGGTGAGCAACAAGGTAATCACCAGGGTGAACACCCAGATCGCCACGTCGGGGAACCAGGCGTGCAGGATGGTCGCCGCCGCGTTGGCTTCCAGCGGAATCACCAGCACCCAGAACCACCAGTACAGCCAGCCGATGGTGAAACCGGCCCAGTGGCCGATGGCCCGGTCGGCATAGGTAGAGAACGAACCGGTATCCGGTGACGCAACGGCCATCTCGGCCAGCATGCGCATCACCAAGACCACCAGCGTGCCGGCGGCTGCATAAGCCAACAGTACAGCCGGGCCGGCAGCAGCGATCGCATGGCCGGAGCCGACAAACAAACCGGCGCCGATGACACCGGCAATCGACAGCATGGTGACGTGACGCGGTTTGAGCCCCTGTTCGAGGTCATTGGAGCTTTGCGTACTACTCATTGACACACCTTTGCGAGGAATTGCGAAAACGGTTCGCCCGGCTTGTAGCCTTTCTCGTGAAAAGAATCCAACAGGGCGTTCTTTATTTTTTACGCAAGATTTGCGCCAAAATATTTCAGAGCCACAGTTGACGGGGGCTGTAGGACAATTCACCACCCATCGCAAGTCATTGAGAACAATGGCATTCCGCTATAGCGTTACCGTGCGACTCACATTCACGGCGCACCGACGCACCAAAAACACACACAAAAAGTACGTGACGCCCCATAAGCGGGCTGATATGGACCGTTTGCCGGGTTAACCCTTCCAACACCCGGCCAAAGCTGGCACCATCGCGCCCTTTTTTACGCGAAGCCTGTGGATCTTTCCGGGTCAAACGTCTGTAGGTTGTTGATGGCGCGACACACTGCTGCGCCGATGCGACACCCTGCCGCAGGCCACCGGTTAACCGTCCGCAGCGCTGTTGGCTGTCGTCCAAACGCTATGCTAGCTTGGCGCCTCGCCAGGAAGGCGGCCCAACAGCGAAGATCGCAACGAACACAATGAGGACCGCACATGGCCCAGGCCACGCCCGCGCTTGAAATCCGCAACTTGCATAAACGCTATGGTGAGCTTGAGGTACTCAAAGGTATCTCGCTGACCGCTCGCGACGGCGATGTGATCTCGATCCTGGGTTCCTCCGGTTCCGGCAAGTCCACCTTCCTGCGCTGCATCAACCTGCTGGAAAACCCGCATCAGGGCCAGATCCTGGTGGCCGGCGAAGAACTCAAGCTCAAGGCCGCGAAAAACGGCGAACTGATGGCAGCCGACGGCAAGCAGATCAACCGCCTGCGCAGCGAAATCGGATTTGTGTTTCAAAACTTTAACCTATGGCCGCACATGACCATCCTCGACAACATCATCGAGGCCCCTCGCCGCGTGCTCGGCCAGAGCAAGGCCGAAGCAATAGAAGTGGCCGAGGCCCTGCTGGCCAAGGTTGGGATCGCCGACAAGCGCCACGCCTACCCTGCCCAGCTCTCTGGCGGCCAACAACAACGCGCGGCGATTGCGCGTACCCTGGCGATGCAGCCCAAGGTCATTCTGTTCGACGAGCCGACTTCTGCGCTTGACCCGGAAATGGTCCAGGAAGTACTTAATGTGATCCGCGCACTGGCCGAAGAAGGCCGCACCATGTTGCTGGTCACCCACGAAATGGGCTTCGCCCGTCAGGTATCCAGCGAAGTGGTGTTTTTGCACCAGGGCCTGGTCGAGGAGCAAGGATCGCCACAGCAGGTATTTGAAAACCCGCTTTCGGCGCGCTGCAAACAATTCATGTCCAGCAACCGCTAACGGAGCAACATGCATGCAGAACTATAAAAAATTCCTTCTGGCCGCGGCCGTCTCGATGGCGTTCAGCGCCACAGCCATGGCAGAAACCTTGAAGATGGGGATCGAAGCGGCCTACCCGCCATTCAACAATAAAGACGCCAGCGGCAACGTTGTCGGCTTCGACAAAGACATCGGCGACGCCCTGTGCGCCAAGATGAAAGTCGAGAAGTGCGAAGTGTATGTGTCCGACTGGGACGGCATCATCCCGGCCCTGAACGCCAAGAAGTTCGACTTCCTGGTGTCCTCGCTGTCGATCACCGACGAACGCAAGCAGGCAGTGGACTTCACCGACCCGTACTACTCCAACAAGCTGCAGTTCATTGCGCCCAAGACCACCGACTTCAAGACCGATAAAGCTTATCTCGGCGGCAAGACCATCGGTGCCCAACGCGCAACCCTGGCCGGTACCTGGCTGGACGACCGCAATATGGAAGACGACTACAACGTCAAGATCACCCTGTACGACACCCAGGAAAACGCCTACCTCGACCTGACCTCCGGCCGTGTCGATGGCATCCTGGCGGATAAGTACGTGCAGTATGAGTGGCTCAAAAGCGAAGCCGGCTCCAAATATGAATTCAAAGGTGAACCTGTTGTAGAAAGCGACAAGATCGGTATCGCCGTACGCAAGGGCGACCCGCTGCGCGAGCGCCTGAACAAAGCCCTGGCAGAGATCAAGGCAGACGGCACCTACAAAAAGATCAACGACAAGTACTTCCCGTTCAGCATCGAATGATCTGAACGGCCTGCCCGACGCGCTTTTGTGAGCGCGTCGGCTTTTAGCAATGCCTGCCGCGATATGAAAACACCATGAATTTCGATCTCTACGGATTCGGCCCGGCCCTCGCCGCCGGCGCGCTGATGACCGTCAAACTGGCGCTCACGGCCCTGTGCCTGGGGCTGCTGCTCGGCCTTGCCGGCGCCTTGGCCAAGACTTCCCCGTACAAGCCACTGCAATGGCTGGGCGGCGCGTATTCGACCATCGTTCGCGGTATTCCCGAGCTGCTGTGGGTGCTGCTGATTTACTTCGGCACCGTCAACCTGATGCGTGCGCTCGGTGAGTTCTTCGGCAACCCCGACCTGTCGCTGAGTGCCTTTGCCGCCGGCGTCATCGCCCTGGGCCTGTGCTTCGGCGCCTACGCCACCGAAGTGTTCCGCGGCGCGATCCTCGCCATTCCCAAGGGCCACCGCGAAGCCGGCGTGGCGTTGGGGCTGTCGAAGTTTCGGATTTTCACCCGGCTGATCATGCCGCAGATGTGGCGTATCGCCCTACCGGGCCTGGGCAACCTGTTCATGATCCTGATGAAAGACACCGCGCTGGTGTCGGTGATCGGCCTGGAAGAAATCATGCGCCACGCGCAGATCGGCGTGACCGTGACCAAGCAACCGTTCACCTTCTTCATGGTCGCCGCATTCATGTACCTGGGCCTGACCGTACTGGCGATGACCAGCATGCACTTTCTGGAAAAACGCGCCGCCCGCGGCTTTGCAAGGAGCACCCAATGAGCGGCGACTACAGTTGGTTATCGCACTTTGACCTGGGCCTGAACTGGGCCGTGATCATCAAGTGGCTGCCGAAGTTGGCCCAGGGCGCCACACTGACCCTGGAGCTGGTGGCAATCGCCGTGATCGCCGGCCTGCTGCTGGCGATCCCACTGGGCATCGCCCGCTCTTCGCGCCGCTGGTACGTGAGCGCCCTGCCCTATGGCTATATTTTCTTCTTCCGTGGCACACCGCTGCTGGTGCAGTTGTTTTTGGTGTATTACGGCCTGGCGCAGTTCGATGCCGTGCGCAACAGCTTCATGTGGCCGTACCTGCGAGACCCGTTCTGGTGCGCCACAGCCACCATGACCCTGCACACCGCCGCCTACATTGCCGAGATCCTGCGCGGCGCGATCCAGGCCATACCGCCTGGCGAAATCGAAGCGGCGCGCGCCCTGGGCATGTCCAAGCCCAAGACGCTGTTCTACATCATCCTGCCCCGCGCCTCGCGCATCGGCCTGCCGGCCTACAGCAACGAAGTGATCCTGATGCTCAAGGCCAGCGCCCTGGCCAGCACCGTGACCCTGCTGGAACTGACCGGCATGGCGCGCACCATCATTGCCCGCACCTACCTGCCGGTCGAGATCTTCTTCGCCGCCGGGCTGTTCTACCTGCTGATGGCCTACGTGCTGGTGCGCGGCTTCAAACTGCTGGAAAAATGGCTGCGCGTCGATGCGTGCCAAGGACGTTGAGGCACGCTTCCAGGAGCTGGATGCATTCCTGACTGAACACCAAGGGCTGTGGCGACCACGGCCCTTTACCCAGTTACAGTTGCCCTGGGAAACCGAGCACCCTGCGTTATCCCAATGGCTGCGCCAGCGTTCATTGGCCGAGGCCGAAGCCAGTCACAACCAACCTCACCACCTGCCCGCGCCCGCCCCTTTTCCACAGCTGGCCGCTCACGCGCTGCGCCTCGGCACTGTGGATAAGTTGCCCACACACACCCTTGAACCCGCTCGCCATCGCCTGAATGTCGACGTGCCCGGGCGCAAATGGCAACAGATCGAAGCCTTCGGCGCCGCGCTGACCTTTACCCAAACGCCTGCCCACTGGCTGGACTGGTGCGCCGGCAAAGGCCACCTAGGCCGCCGCCTGCTGCAACCCGGCCAACATCTGACCTGCCTGGAATACGACCCCGCCCTGATCGCCTCCGGCCAAGCCTTGAGTGATCGCCACGGCCTGCCCGCAACCCATCATCTCCAAGACGTGATGGCGGATGTAGCGATCCAGCCTGAACACACCCCCGTCGCCCTGCATGCCTGCGGCGACTTGCACGTGCGCCTGCTGCAACTGGCCAGCGCCGTCGGTTGCAAACAACTGGCCCTGGCGCCCTGCTGCTACAACCGCATCACCGCCGACAGTTATCAGGCCCTCTCCGCCGCCGGGCGCGCCTCCCTGCTACAACTGTCGATTGACGACCTCGGCCTGCCCCTGAGCGAAACCGTCACCGCCGGCAACCGCGTACGCCAACAACGAGACACCTCCATGGCCCGACGCTTGGGCTTTGACCAACTGCAACGTCAACTGCGTGGCTGCGACGACTACCTGCCAACACCCTCCCTGCCCGCCAGTTGGCTAGATAAACCCTTTGCCGACTATTGCCAGGAACTGGCAAGCCTCAAGGGCTTATCCACAGGCGAACAGGACTGGCAGGCCCTGGAAGCCCACGGCTGGCAGCGCCTGGCCGAGGTGCGCAACCTGGAACTCGTGAGAGGCTTGTTTCGACGTCCATTGGAACTGTGGTTGGTGCTGGATCGGGCGCTGTTTATGGTGGACCAGGGCTACAACGTCGAGGTAGGCAGCTTCTGCGAACCGTCGTTGACTCCTCGCAACTTGATGGTACTGGCCGAGCGCCAATAAAGGGCAAAAAATCCTACACGCGACCTGTGGATAACTCTGTTGATGAATTCTTTACAGAGGCCGTAGATACCGGCCCTTCACACCAAAAGCCAATCTGGTCATTTTTTGTTCACAAAATAAAGTGCACACAAAACAGGCAGTTGCAGCGTGTTGAAAACTGCTGCACAAAATGGCTGTTTCGTGACAGCTATTACCAACCGATTGTGCATAAGCATCTGGCGCCACGCGCATAACGGGCGCCTTATGCGCGCTGTTTTGGCGTGTTCGGCAACGAGTATCAGGTTAGGAGGGAGGTCTGCCCAAGCGATGCTTGAACCTATCGGCGTTCGTCTGCTGCCTGGAGCTGGACCCGAACTATGCAAGTCCTTTTCAACCTGTGAAAACACAGGGAAAACGCCCTAATCGAGAGAAACTTCCGATTTTGCAAAAATAGTCAGAATTCAGGGGTTTACAGAACCTTTCCAATCGCTATAATCGTCGCCCTAACACGCCGGTATAGCTCAGTTGGTAGAGCAACTGACTTGTAATCAGTAGGTCCCGGGTTCGACTCCTGGTGCCGGCACCATCCAAGGTTCCAGAGAAGGCTTTCAAAATCTCTGGAACCCCCGAAAAACCCGCCTTCTGGCGGGTTTTTTCGTTTTGGCGTTCCATCGGTTTCCGTCAGAAACTGCTGGATTCCAACCGTTTTAAGGGTAGAGTTTGGGATACAGGTCACTTCGATAAAAGGGAGTACCCTTATGTCGCGCACCACAGCTCCGCTCTCCGACGCAGCTTGCCGCTTGGCAAAACCTACAGACCGCGCCTACAAGCTTTTCGACGGCGATGGCCTCTACCTCTTAGTCCAACCCAATGGCCGCAAAGGCTGGCGGCTCCGTTACGTCAAACCTGACGGACGCGAAGGACTGACCTCGTTCGGCAACTACCCCGTCATTGGCCTCGCCGATGCGCGCCGCAAGCGCTTGGAAGTTAAGCGAATGCTGGCGGATGGCGTTGATCCCATAGAGACCAAGCACCAAGCCAAGGCCGAAGCCGTAATCAAAGGCAGAACCTTTGAAAGCGTTGCGCTCGACTGGCATACGGAAATGTCGGCCAAGTGGGCACCAGGCCATTCCAAGACTGTGATGAGCCGCCTCAAAACCCACGTGTTCCCGCTGATCGGCGCCCGCGCCATTGTCGACCTCGACACCCATGACCTCATGCAGCCCTTGGAAGCGATCAAGAAGCGCGGAACGATAGACGTAGCTTTAAGGGTACAAAACTACCTGCAGAGCATCATGCGCGAGGCAAAACGCCTCCGGCTTATCACCGCAAACCCTGCTTACGACCTCGAAGGCTCGATCAAAGCCCCGCGGGTGGTACATCGCCCCGCTCTACCCTTATCGCGACTGCCTGAACTACAGGAGCGGATCGACACCTATAAAGGCCGCGCACTTACCCGCCTGACGGTGATGCTATCGCTGCATGTGTTTGTACGATCCAGCGAACTGCGTTTCGCCCGCTGGAGCGAGTTCGACCTCAAGCGCGGCACCTGGGAGATACCGGACACTCGACCCGCGTTGGAGGGAGTACCCTTTTCCACAAGGGGTACGAAGATGGCAGGGGATATCCATTTAGTACCCTTATCGCCGCAAGCTGTGGCCTTGCTTGAACAGATCCACGCTCTCACCGGTAAATTCGACCTGGTGTTTGCAGGCGATGCCAAGCCCTGGAAACCCATGTCCGAAAATACCGTGAACAATGCGTTACGGACGATGGGATATGACACCAAAACCGATATCTGCGGGCATGGATTTCGTTCGATGGCCTGCAGCGCATTGATCGAGTCAGGACTGTGGTCAGAGACCGCCATTGAAAGGCAGATGAGCCACAAGGAACGCAACAACGTCCGCGCCGCTTACATCCACAAGGCCGAGTTCATCGAGGAGCGCAGGCTGATCATGAACTGGTGGAGCCGGTACCTAGAGGCGAACCGTGAAGAGCATGTCACTCCGCATGAGTTCGCCAACCAGATTGGGGCGAATGTAACTCGGATGAAGGTGAAGCGGATCATTGATTGAGTCCGTCCGCCCTTAGATCCCTGAGGCAATCCCGCTATGGGAAGATGCCTAAGACCTCAGGGGTCAAGATCTGAAGCCCAATTCCCGACAACAGACTTGTACCCAGCAAGAAGAGAGCTACTTTCAACACCAAGCGAATACCACCGCCGAACCCTTTATGACGCAACAAGTAACTGGCAACAATCTTCCGGTAAGCATCACCGTGGCTAAACGCATAGGCGATCGCTACCGCGAAGACAAACCATGCAGCGCGCTCAGGATGAGGCATCGTGATTATGGTCAACGCCAAACCAACACAAACAAAACCAATGCTATTCACTTTCTTGAAATAGCTCTTGGCGATGGCTTCATCTTCATCGTCCAGAAAGAAATTCGGTCTCATTGATATGCTCCTTTTGAGATCACAGTGCCGATCACCATGTCATCCAGTCACAGATTAAGAACTCTCCTTGACCGTTTCCACCCGAAGCAGGCGCATTTCTCCCGCAAATCGACAGAAGCATGTCACTCCACACGAATTCGCGAACCAGACCGGAGCTAACGTCACTCGCCTAAAAGTAAAACGTGGCGCAAGCAAGTAAGCGTTCGGTCTTCATATCTCAGTGATCCGCTTGTCCACGCGGGTCCATCCAAACAGGGCTGCAAAGCCGCCCTGTTTGGATGGACCTCACTTAAAAAATCTAAAGCCCACGCAACTGTCTGTAGAAAACCACAGATTTCCACCGGTGGATAATTTCATCCACAGCCGCAGACCTCCCGAAAATTGGAGTCTTGACCCGAATTATCCACAGGCGTAGAAAAGATCGGGCAAAGCGCTGTCGTTGACAGCAACCCAGGTAGCCAGAACCTTTAAGGCTACGCCACACCGTGGTGGTTCTCCCAAAGTGCGATTAGCGTCCGGCGGCTCGCACGGTCACTCACCGAGTGATGGATGCCAACTTCATATCATTGCCATTGCGGCAAATACATCACCCTACCCAGCTGCTCTGCAGCAACCTATCCGCTTGGCCATTTCACTGCGCCAACCTGCGCCCGTCTCTTTCTTCCGGAAAGAGACGGGCGCTCCTACCGCTGCTGCAGCCCAACTCGTACAAGGCTTTGCGGCATTCCCCCTCGTGACAATCGGCGTGACAAACACCGAAATCACCAGCAACAGCGATGCAGATGATGGTGCCGCAGCCCACGGAATGGACTGCACCTGACTGACAGTCAGGCACGCCCCGGTCATCGCTTCACTGCCTTCATCCGACTCAGGATCTCGCGGCATTGGTCTCGTCAGCCAGTGCAGCCTCCACCCGCCCACTTCTTCAGAGGTGTTCAGGAGGCCAGGTCATGAGATGCCCAAGCTCCCGGTCGTAAAGAGCCGCCAGTCCCGCGTTAGTGGACAACCCTCACAGGTCGCAGGGGCCTTGATCCCTGATAACACTCAACATTCTTGGCGGGATGACGTGGGGAAGGTTTTAAAAGTTTTGGCTTCAAGAGGAGTTCGATCATGGCACTGGTGGGCAGGCGAGATGGCCGCAATTTTGGGTATGGTCGGCAACTGAGCTATGCCGGGCCGCAAGCGCTGAAAGACATGTTCGGCGGCGGGCACTACGTGACCGTTAAAGCGCACAGTGATCGCTGGCAGGCTTTTGTGCGCTGGTGTCGCTCAGACGACGGACCAGGACTCAACGATGCGCGGCAGATAGATCGGCAGATCTTGTCGGATTACGCGGCGCATCTGCGTCACTTGGTCGAGCGCGGCGACCTCGTGATCGCCACCGCACAAAATCGATTGTCCAGCGTCAACCGGACCATGGCAGCGCTTCGCGGTGATCAGTACGTGAAAGTGCCGAGTCCGAGCAAGACATTAGGTATGCAGCGCACTGGGATTCGTCACTCGGTGCCGCAGGGCCAAGATCGCGAACAGGTTAAGCAGATTGTCGATGCGCTTTGCAGACATCATCAAGTACGGTCAGCAGCGATCATTCTATTGGCACGATCCACCGGCATGCGCTTGCGTGAGGCCATCTTGGCTGACCTGCCACGACTAAGTCGTCAAGCTAAAGACTTAGACAAGATCAACATTCAGGACGGCACCAAAGGCGGCCGCACCGGAGCATCAGCACCCCGTTGGATTACGGTGGACGAGCGCATTCGAGGCGCGCTTGAGTTTGCACAGCAGGTATCGCCCGCAGGTAGTCGCAACCTGATTGCGCCAAGCGAAAATTATTTGAATGTTCTGCAGGAAGTCGTCCGACCTGCACGTGACATTCTTCATGCATCCAACCTCAAAGGCTTTCATGAGCTCCGGGCGGCGTACGCGTGCGAACGCTATGAGCAGATCACCCAGCATCGCGCACCAATCAACGGAGGTAAATGTAGCCTGGTAGATCGGTGCCTTGATCGTGAGGCACGGAGGCAAATCAGCTATGAGCTCGGGCACGGTCGGATCGATGTGGTCGGCGCCTACATTGGGAGACACACATGAGTAAGTCATTCGATATGGAACTGTTCTTGGCTGGCGTGCTGACCGGATCGCATGCGACCCGGCAACGTCATTTACGTCAGGCGAAGCTAATCCAAACGGAAATTGCAAAGCGTTGGCAGCGAGAGACGCCTTGGGCTTGGCAGAGAAAGCATGTGGCTTGGTTTCTCGAACATCGCATGAGCCAGCGCAGTGAGGCGGCGCGGTATTACTACCTGCTGACGATCCGGCTGCTCGCTCGACGCTTAGAAACATCATGGATTTTCAATCTCTGAATCGGACCTGGTCTTGATAGTCACGGCCGACAGCAATCGGCCATAAGCGGCTATCGTGCGCACACCAAGACGTGCGGGGCTACACCATCTCGATGCAGCTCATCTTGGGACATACCATGCATGTCTTATGCATCATAAGACCAGTGCGTCCAGTAGTGCCCGGGCTTGATCAGAGCGGCGAAGGTGCTCTCGCATGACACCGCCGCCACTTGGGCAGCCTCTCGCCGCCTGGCGATTATGATCTCGGCTACCTCATTGAACGTTGAATCCAGGCCGTGCTCCCACACCCACGCTCTGAGCTCCGAATAGATTTGGCGATGGTAGCTGTCGAAGCTACACCAATGCTGACCAATGTCGAACGGGTACTGATCGCTGTCTTGCTGGCGGAGTACAAAATCCTGGAACCAGCGTGCGGCTCCGTAGGAGTCGTCCAGAAGGATGTGTCGGTGCTAATCGCAAAGTGACTGTGGCTTCCCGCGAGTGGGGTGCCTTGCCAGCCTAGACTACGGAAGCATGTCGCCCCCGTGTCATTAGGGGGAAGGACATAGCCCTCCCCTAATGAAACCATCACTCCACCTTGGGAGCGGGAGCGTCTGGGTAAAACGCTTCAAACGTATCGCGAGGAAACAGTGATCGGATCTTCAGCAGAGCATTCGCAAGATACTGAGTCTTCTCAGCCGCAGAGTAGTCACTGCTGTATCGGCCAGAGAAGAAATTGACAACCCAGCCGTCTTTGATGCGACGTATCTCTCCTGCAATTCGTGCAGCCTGCATCCCCGTCATGCTCGGGTGCCCTAGCTCAGCCGGCTTAGGAATGTCTTCGGCGAGAAATAGCACACCATCCTTGCCAATCGCCCAAATAAGCTTTCGCGTGAAGCTTGGGTCTTCAGCCACATCTTTGTACGCCTCATGAATTTCACTGAGGGGTATCTGTTGGGGATCCCAAAATCGCTTCGCGGTCGGATTGGTACCCTTGCCGTCCCGTGAAACTTCGTTATTTTTAATATGGTTAGGCGCTCTCAACGTTCCATACATGCTGTTGAGGTGGCTTTCATAGTCATCCCGGCGGCGCTTGAGCGCTCGAGTGAAGGCAGAGAAAAAGTGTTGATCGTCGAGCCCCCCAACCTTTAGCTCCAGGCCCTTGAATCCTCCAAGCATGGCATCAGCGTAGATCGGATCATGTATATAAATGCCCGAAACGGCGTTGCCCAATGGAATATCCGTAGCGTCGAGCAATACACGAAACGCAGGCTCGCCATCCCAGAAAAAGTCGATCTGCCATTGCAGGCGGGCAAGATGGCCGTTTAAGAACGCGAGCTTGTCTTCTCTCCAGCGAACGATCAAGGACTCATCTAACTCCCATTCGCCCAAGCGGTCGCCCGGCTTGCGATGAGTCACATGCGTTCGCACATCATCACGGGCTTCGGCAATCGAGGCCAGTTTTATGTGAAAGCTAACCTTGGGCGCCTTGACCTTAATCAGAGGGCATACCTCTGATACCAGGAAGCCGTCGATCTGCTCGGCGATCCGAATTGCCGTGCCATGAGCGTAGATGAAAGGCAACCGAGTCTTTCTATCGGCTGGAATGATGGAGATGTCAGGCACGATCACTTCGTGCGGTTCGACCCATGTCGAGGCATCAGGCTCTCGAATCGACATCGCCAAGCCCCAGCGCTCCTCCATCCCCTCAGGCGTGTTCTCTTTAAGGATGTCTTTAAGCATAACCATTTGAGCACGAGCGTATGGCCCAAGGCGGTCATCATGGACATAGACCCATTTATTGCCATCTCGGAAATCGTAACCGAGGGCGGTGATGGCATGCCCAGCTTTGACAAACTCTCCGGATTCGTCGGGTTTCAGGCCAAACACGGTACCCGTCAAAATTACTGGCAAGTCGCTGTCGATGTGCGCGGCCAAGTATTCCTGGAAAAATTCTTGGCTGGATTTCTGCAGGTTACTGTTGTGGTAACGCAGACCTTCGACATCCAACGTTCGCTGAATCTGCTTATTGCTAAGCTCTTTGTTTGGGAAACCGTTGGTTGATCCGTCCACAAAATTCAAAGCAGCGGTGGTGATCTCACTGCACGACTTGATGTCTTTGCCCCCTCGGCTTGGCAGGCCATGAAGGGCCATCCAAATCGCAGTGGTAGCGCATGCAGCAACAACCTTGTCCTGCTCTTGGAAGGCGATTGAGTCGACGGTGAGCTTCAGGCCGAAGAGGTTAACCTCGTAGCGCTTGTCAATTTTCTTCTTGCCCGGCCCTCTGTCACCACTTACCCGCAGGCAGGTTTTACCCACGAATGTTCGCGTTAGTGGCTTGATCACCATGAAACCGAGGTAATGTTTCTGCAGGGACTCCAGAGTCAGCTTCAATTCTGGCTCGTCTGCAAAAACCACATCCGAGTCCCCTACCAGCAGCGCGTCGAGCTGCTTGTGCGTCAGGTCGCAGTTGAAGAAATGCAACCTAGCGCACTTATAACCATCGTTGCCGAAACGCCCCAAGTAGAAACGCGAGTAATCTTCTAGGAAGTCTCGGTCTATGTACTGATGCTCAAGCAAAATGCTACCGACAGTCTTCTTGTCTTCCGGGAGCTCCGGCATGAACGACTTGAGGTAGTTGTAGATGTACTTGATCTGGCGCTTTTCGAAGATGTCAGCGTGGTCGTAGGCAAACGGCTCATGGATCAACGCTGCCAGCGTCGCTTCCTCGAAGCTGGTAATGAGGTATGGGGTCATTGTGATCGCGCAAAAAAAAGCAGCCCATCAGGCTGCTTTTATATGAAGAGATTTATCAGAGGCTACAGGTCTTGGCCAGCAGAGCCGGAGTCACTTCTTGAGCCGTGAAATGAGGAGCCAGACGCTTGTTGGTGTTAACCATACGCTCACGCGCAGCCCGTAGGCTCTCTGCATGCGTGCCATTGCGAGTGCGTGCTTCTTCAATCAGACGCTCAAGAGTCATCGCTCTATCCTCTAAAATACAGGTTCCACCTAAAACAAGTAGTACCCAATGCGCGACCACAGACTTCGAACAATCGAAGCTCGCGTGGTACTCGAGACGCTCACCAAGGAGGCGCGGATTATCAATCCTCGCCATCTCTCACTACAAGCAACCATCTCACCAGCCGACAAGCGGCAATAGGACTGTAGTTCAGACCGAGCGAAATCTCCAAGGTTCATGAAAAAACAGTTCCAGAGGTGGTAACGAGCAGTGCCCACAAGGGCGATCTGCTCACGCAGATCTTGCTTGGCCCGCCTTACCTTACCGGCACAGAAACGCCGAAACCTCCACACACGGAGGCGATCTAACCTGAGCAGGAGGCATTGGATGGATCCAGTATGGCATATGGCTGTCGTACACTTAAAGTGTAATTTTCGACAAATCTGAGCACCCTAACGGTGCAAGGAGAGGGGGATTCAGTCGAGGGGGAGGTCTCTTCAATCGAAGAATTAGGGCCCTCCCTAGCACGGGCCCTTCCTCTTTCTCCACAGTACAGTGGAACGTGAGAAGCCAAGCTGGCTATTACAACCCCAGCCATTTCCTCAGTTTCCCGAACAGGGAGAGCTCTGGGCGTTCTGACTGTAATGTCGGCACAGGTTGATGAATCTCGCCGCCTGGCCTGGCAACCTGAAGGCGTACCTTAGCTTCCGCGTCTCTCTTACGCCCGGCGTTGATCGCTTCCTGAGACATGTCCCCTGCCCACTCGATACGACCCGAGCGCACCCAGTAGTGCGAGCGGCAAGGAAACGTCCAATTGCCCACAGAGGGCTTGAGAGAAACGTTTTCCCCGTCGAATGACATTTGCCAATCGGTTGGGGAAAAAGGTGTGATCACCTTGGTTCCGCAACCACAGGCGCACAGGTGAGCAGCGGTAGCGAACTCCATAGCGAGATAGAGCTCTCCTGGCTCCAGCTTACCTGGGAAGCTTTCCACAAACTGCGGTGCCAAATGCTTTACCTTCATGACTCACCCTCGCTGTTGCCCATCTCGTTGAGGTTGGTCGAGTAAGTGACGTGGCCTGCTTTACATTGATCGACATAGAAACCACAAAGCCGCTTCCACATGCCCACTGCGAGAACCGCATTGAGCGCATTCAGATCAGCGATCTGAATGTTCGAGCGATAAGCATCCTCTGCATCATTCTCGGTCAACGGCATCGTACGGGCAGCATGGTCATGGTGAGTCAGCGTTAGAGCCGTCACCCGACAGGTGCCCCAGACTTGATGAGTATCATTGACCAGATGTACTCCCATGCCCACATCAAGCAGTGACGTACAGGTTCCATTGAGTTCCCGGACGACTAGAGCTCGCGCGGGGGTGTTGTCCACACAAAGAAACACGTAATCAAATTGCCGGAGCTCACCCACGTTCTCTGCGGTGATCATCAACGGGTGTTGAGTGATCCCACGATGCATCTGGCTGTATACCTCGTAGAGATACTCCACCTTTTTCAGGCCCCGCTCCAATGTGGCGAACGGGACAGCGCCTGGGTAGCGAAACGCGTTGTGCTGCTGGAGCAGATCGCCATCGTAAAGGTGAATCTCTGCCACTGGCGTTTTCGCGACTTGATCCAGAATGTAAGCACCGGTGCCCCCCAACCCTACAATCGCAATTTTCAGCCCTTTGAAATTCTGTGTGGGCATCGCGATACCTGCGCGTGGTGACGCCGTATCCGTATAGGCGAACACAGTGTCTTCCGTCTCCGACCGGATGGGAGCGAAAGTTTTAGCAGTTACGCTTGGGTCTATTGCCTGGGCTTGGCCGGCCAGCATCGAGACGTAGATCGAGACCTTCTGGTAATAATCGGCGTAGTCACTACCTCGCAGCTTGGCCGAGAAGTAGTGGTTCACAACCAAACCCGGCAGTAGCGTATTCGGGTTGCTGTTGTTGATGATCTCTTCGAGGGGACGCCCTTGCGAACTGCAAGGGCGGTCACCAATGAAATGTGCCGTGTGGTCGCTCGGCTTGCCCGCAACATCGGCAACCAGGTTGAGCGCCATTACCAACACGCCTTTGCACACCTGACGCTCAGCGTTCACGTAGGGGATGTCCCGAACCAGGAGATAACCTTCCTTGGTGTCTAGGTTGTACCCTTCGTTGCGCAGACTCAGGAGATGAGGACTACGACTTATCAGTTGGTGTGACATTGAAGTGCATCCCCTTCTTGATACGGACGTGTTGGCCATCAACTAGGTTCGTGAGCGAGTTGCCTTCGTGGCCTTTGGCATAGGTCACGGTGAAGTGGGAATTGGGGCCTGGCTGCGCATCCGGGTAGGCCAAGTGCACTACCTCCCAGTACGACAGAGTGTGGGAGTGCACGAACACTGGCTGCGTATTGACGAAGACCTTGATGTTGATTTCAACCGCAGCAAAGTGCTCCACACCCGGACGTGCCAGGTCGAACAAGTCACGGTCTTCGATCAGCTGATCGTCATCGCCCGGTACCACCAGGAAGATGTCGTACTTCTGCGCGTCAACGCCGGCGAGTTGCTTGAGAGTACGCCCAGAGATCCGCTGAGCCCCCCAGTCCTGAGCTTGGCCATCGATGTAGAAGCGATAGGAGCGGTCGCTTTTGAAAGCTAAAAATTTCTCAATACCAGCCAGACGCAGATCTGTCGTGTCTCCCGGGCTGAGTAGATCTAGATGGCCGTTAGTGAGAAGTTGATACAGCAGGTATTCGTCGACCGGACGGAAGCCGGCCTCCTCCAGCACCTGCCGCCCGGTTGGAACGGGGTCAGTAATTACGAGAGGCCGGTACTCCAGATTTTCGTTCCCAATCTGGATTTTGTAGGGGCCATGGTCACGCACCTGGCGACCTGCGGCGAGGGCGGCGGCAACGTCTTCAATCTCTAAGTCGTTCAACTGTGTCATGGATAAATCCTCGCATTTGAACCAGATGAGCCGTTGCCTGTCCAGACAACACTATGGCTCTAAAAAACGACCCCGATGGTCGTTGCCTAGCCAGACAACAGTAGACTTCAAAAAAAACCCGCTTATCATGGATCATGAATCGCGAGCTGTTGCCTAGCTAGACAACAGCCTACTCCCGCCCCAATGGGCATTGCAATAGGTTGGAGAAAATAATGGATTTGGCCGGGTTCATCGCGAGCATGCGTGAACGAAAAGAGCTGAGTTTCCGTGACTTGGAGAAGCGCGCAGGTGATCTTGATCACGCCTACATCTGGAGGCTGGAGAAGGGAGATCGGGCGGCTCCGTCAGAGGATGTCGTCGTCCGCCTGAGCCATGCACTCGAGCTCGACGACCGAGAGAGTGACGTGTTTCGGTTACTGGCCAAGTCCGTGACGATAGAGAACGCGCTGTATCTCCTAATGCTCGAGCGCAAGGACATCCCTTGGGAAGACTTCGAGGATGTCGCCACCATGAGCTTCCGGGGCGAACGCCCAGATACCAAAGAAGCCTGGATAAAGCGGATCGAGCTCATTCAACAGATGTAGGAACGGAGATTTTCATGGACGAAACCACTGCGGTTTTATTGGCCCGCAAGCTGCTAAAAGACGCCAACGTCACAACGGCGCCAGTTGATGTTGAGGCATTGGCGCAGTCATTGGGCTTCCAAATCTCCCGGAAAGAGCTCGATGAGGGTGAGGCAGGCTTCACGCTCATACGGCGCGAGAAGAAGTACATTTGCGTAAACCAGCAGGACAGCGTAGTGAGGCAACGCTTCACAATTCTCCATGAGATTGCACACCATGTGCTCGACCAACCGTCCAAACATGAGAAGGTGCCTTCTGACGAACTAGAGCGCTTCACCGGGCGCCCTCCCGAGGAAATTCTGTGCGACATCTTTGCTGCAGAATGCTTGGTGCCATGGCAATTGATCCAACCGCTCGCGGAACAGAAGGACTTTACGCTGGAGCACCTGACCGAACTGGCTGAGCAGTTCCAGGCTTCCCGCTCCTGCATTGCCTCCAGGTTTGCCCAAGCTTCCAATGATCACTTGGCATTCGTGGTGACCGAAGACGGCATCATCAAATACTCCATCGTTTCTAAGGCACTCAAGGCATCAAGAGTATGGATCAGCAAAAACGTCGTCCTTCCTAAAAGCTCCGCTGCCGCCAAGGCATTGAAGTCGGGTGTCAGCGGGCTTCATGAAGCAGATACGGAAGGTCTGGATTGGAGTAATAGTGATGACGCTAGGCGGTTCGCCTGCTATGAGCAAGCAACTTATTACGCACCGACCAAACAGACCCAGTCCATCATCATTTTCGATGAGCTTGAACAGCGCCCGGCTTCAGCAGGCTATCGTGCCGCCGATGACAACGGTGGTTTGCTGGAGGAGCTCGATGGCTATCCTGGGTGGTCGAAGCCCCGCTACTAACCGCTACCCCGGCATCTAACAGAGGGTGAGCAGCTAGCGCTCACAAGCTCCAAACTGATATCGCAAGTATGCTTGTACAACGCGATCTGGCCTGAGCCCGGCGTTCGATAGTGAACGATGGTTCCCAGCTCATCTGGCGAGTTCTTCGGGCGTAGCGAAATGAACTGGATCATCGAGTCCGAGAAATACACCAACGCCTCGTTGAAACCGACCCGTTGTTCGATCAATCTCACCGACTAATCGCTCCTAGTTTGGCTTTTCTTGCGTCGATGAAAGAACGGGCACGTCAAAGGATATTTTTAGAGGTAGTTGGTTGTATATCATCAATAAAAGTATTTATAAATCATATGGCTAATAAGGTTTTCGACTCCTGGTGCCGCACCATATCTCGAAGCCCCGCAATGCGGGGCTTTGTGGTTTCTGCGGTTTGGAAATTAAGCACTACACTTCAGCGCACTCCGATGACGCGGTAACCTCCTATCGCCGCTCGACAGCTGCCAATTGCATCGCCCCCCCCTACCAGAAAAACACAACGCGAGTCACCAAAATATCGGACAGTTTTGTCCTTTGTGATCTGACATTTTCGACGCACATAGACCCTGCGCAAACACATAACATCGATGCGATTCAGTTTCCACATTGGATCCAATAGGACTTATCCAGCATTGAGCCTGACTGGATAATTACTACGCCGTCGGTTGTGCCCGACATTTTTTACCGTTGCTATTGATATAAGGAAATATTAAATGAATATAGCATCCAGGAATAGAATCGCGTCGAATGCAGAGCCAGCTATATCCTGTCAAACAGCACATTTAAACTGGGAAGACCTTCGTTACTTCGTGGCGTTCTCCCAAGTGAACTCCTTGAGTGGAGCGGCGCGTGTCTTGGGCGTCGAGCATGCTACCGTGTCTCGACGTATCGCGGCGCTAGAAAAATCACTCAGCGTAAAATTAGTTGATCGTAGAAAGCGCCTGTACGAACTTACAACGGTCGGGCGCAAACTCGCAGACCTGGGAAAACAGATCGAGACTCAAACGGAGGCGATTGAACGCCTGGCTGTCGCGGCCGCGCAAACCCAGCAAGTTGTCGAGGTGACGGTCAGCGCCCCGCCTTCCGTTACCTCCGAGAAACTGATACCCAGCCTGGGACGTTTCCGGTCAACGCATCCGAACATAGTTTTGCGTCTTCTAGGCGATAGCCAATATTCGTCTCTGTCCAAGTGCCAGACACATCTGTGCATTCGCTTCGCCAAGCCTCGCCAAATTGGAATTGTCGCGCGCCGGATAGGTTCGGCCTCCTTTTCATTCTATGGCGCCAAGACCTATCTGCAAGACCGTTCTCCCGAGCAATATGAGTTCATCGGCTACGAAGCCGAAGCCATGACACTTCCTCAAAATGACTGGCTAAAAAAAATTGTCGGGGATCGTCCATGCGTCCTCAAAGCGAAAACGGTCGAGCTGCAGGTCCGGGCAGCCGAGGCCGGCGTGGGCATTGCGCTGCTGCCCAGCTTCGCAGTGCAACATAGCTCACAGCTTTGCCGGCTTGAGCTTGCAGACCCGTTGATGGTGGACGTCTGGCTAGGGGTGCACGAGGACTTCCGTGCGATCCCCTCCATCCAGGCCGCCATGAATTACGTTGAGGCCTGCTTCCACGACAATGATTAAAGGCAACAAACTGATCAAGCGCCCTGTGTCAGTCGGCATTGATCCAGTATGGGAAAAAATTCACAGGCACCGGTGATTAACGCACGTTTACAAAACTATACGTATTGACGAGGATCAATACCGAACACCTCAACAGGTGTTTGCAAGACCGAACTGCAATGAGTTTCGGCTGGCTCTATATACCCAACGAAGGTCACCCCCTACAAAAAAAATAAAGGGGGGATTAACTACCTTCGGTCAAATGTGTGCCCACCTCTTAACTGCCATCAACCGCAGGAGAAATTATCATGGGGAAAGTAAAAGTTGTGGACGTCACGCTGCGTGACGGAGGATATCGCAATAATTTCAACTTCACGGACGAACAGGCCCTGGTAATAACATCAAGCTTGGCAGAGGCCGGGATTAATGTATGTGAAGTTGGTTATTGCAGGGGGTCGTTCGCGCCCAACGTTGAGCATGGACTGACAAGCAATATAAATGCTGAATTTATCGAGCGCGTTCGCCGAGCTGGCGGTGGCCGAATCGAGCTGGCGGTGATGGTCCACCCTAAAAACGTGGGTAACGAGGATTTCGCCATGCTCAAGGAGCAGGGCGTCTCGATGATCCGAGTCTGCTTACGCCGAGAGCAGTTGACCGAAGGGCTTGCCACTCTTTCACTCGCTCGCGATTACGGTTTCAGCGTTAGTGCAAATGTCACCCATGTGACGGCACAAACGCTCAGTGCCGTCATTGACACCTCGGTGCGCGCTGAGGGCGCTGGTGCAGACATCATCTGTTTCGCAGACTCTAATGGGCACATGCTCCCAAGCGATGTCGATCGACTGATCAGTCGCCTCTCCAACCGACTGGCAGTGCCATTGGGTTTCCACGCCCATAACAATCTTTCAATGGCTCTGGCTAACGCAGCCGCTGCCATCGAATCGGGCGCCGAGTACATCGACACGTCCATCTGTGGGATGGGGAAAGGGGCCGGCAACTTGCACTTGAGCATGCTCGTCGCCTATCTCGAGCGCATTGGCACTAATCATGGATTTGACCTCGTCAAGGTTCTTGAACTTTCGAACCTGACCGCAGCGTCTATCCCATTCAACAACATCCCAAGCCCTCTGCTGGACATCATTATGGGGGCGTACAACTTCCCGTTCGACAGTACAAAACGCATGCGAGAAACCGTCGAGCGCTTTCAACTGACGTCCGAGTATCGTGCTCTTGAAATCATGCATCAACAGGATCAGGTCGCACGCCTTGCACCCAGAGCCATCGCGAATGTTTACGGTCGCGACACCATGACCGCACAGGAGATAGCTGGATGAGCGACTACCTGACACGCAAGCGTATTTGTGTGCTTCCCGGTGACGGTATTGGCATCGAAGTCATGGAGGCCGCACTGCCAGTCCTTAAGGCCTTGAACCTGCCGTTCGATCTCGAGTTCGGGGACATCGGTTGGGAATGCTGGAAGCGGGAGGGCAATACCGTTCCGGATGAAACCTGGGAAAAGATCAATCAGTGCGACGCCACCTTGTTAGGCGCCATCACTAGCAAACCCCTTGCCGAAACAGAAGCAGAGCTGCCCCCTCATCTTCAGGGGCAGAACCGCCGCTATGTAAGCCCGGTGATCCAGCTAAGGCAAAACCTGGATCTTTACGCAAACGTGCGGCCGGTCACTGACATCACGGGCGAAAATCGATTCCGTTTTGTCGTCATCCGGGAAAACACTGAAGGGCTGTACGCCGGTCTGGATTATGGACGGATACCTGATCAATTCCTGCCCTTGCTGCAAGAGCGGGAAGCATTGGGCGCGCCATGGCGTCGTGAAGGGCAGGAGGACGCGACCATTTCCGTGCGCCTACAAACGCGCAGCGGGCTTGAGCGCATCTTCGAATACGCATTTGACTATGCGTCCCGGCATGGATTCGACCGGGTCACCTTCGTAGACAAACCCATGGTACTTCGTCACAGCAGCGCTTTCACTCGAGGTGTATTTGAAAGTGTCGCCCAGCGATACCCCGGCATTGAAGGCGTAATCGAGAACGTGGACGCAGTAGCGCTTTGGATGGTGCAACGCCCGGAGCGTTTCTCCGTTGTAGTGGCTGAGAATATGTTCGGCGATATCCTTTCTGATCTCGGCGCAGGCGTCATGGGTGGCCTGGGTTTCGCCCCGAGTGGGAACTTCGGAAAGCTGGGCGCATATTTCGAGCCGGTTCACGGCAGCGCTCCGGCCCATGCAGGGCTCAACAAAGCCAATCCCAGCGCGATGTTCATGACCATCGCTCTGATGCTCGAGCATCTGGGTTATCCGCAGGAAGCACAATACGTGACGGCGGCGGTCAGCCGGGTGGCGCGTTCAAGCGTGCGCACCTATGACATGGGGGGTTCGCACTCCACCGCGCAGGTTGGCGAAGCCATTATTGGAGAATGCGTTTCCATGGCCGCGCTGAACTGGGCACAACCTTGCGTTTCAAACTCACCCCAGGGAGCAACACATGCCCAAGCTCTTTGAATCGGTCCAACTCTCTCAAGCATTGCTGGACGAATGCGAACAATTGGATACCGCGTCACTGTCCGATGCCCTGGACAGCCTTGGCGTTTCTGGCGGCCTTCTGGGCATCACCACCCAAGTTCCTGGTAGTCGCTGCGTGGGCATCGCTTTTACCGTGCAGTATGAGCCGGTCGGAGATTCTCATGGGTTCAAAAATGCGGCCAATTATATTGATCAGGTCCCGCCTGGAGCCGTGATCGTCAGCTCCAATGCGGGGCGCCAAGACTGCACGGTATGGGGCGATATCATGACGCACTTCGCCGTGGCCAGAGGCATAAAAGGCACTGTAATTGATGGAGTGGCCAGGGACATCGATACCGTCGTCAAGCTGGGGTATCCCCTGTTCAGCCGCGGACGGTTCATGCAGTCCGCAAAAAACCGGACTCAGCTCAAAGCGGTGCAGGTCTCGCTTGAGATCGGTGGCGTCACCGTCAATCCTGGAGACCTGCTGGTCTGCGATGGCAGCGGCTGCCTTGTCATTGCGCAGCATATAGCGGCCGAAGTTATTCGCCGTGCGCGTGCCGTAGAACACACCGAACGCCAGATTATCGGAGCGATAACCGCGGGGGCCTCATTAGAGGAGGCTCGCAAGACCTACCGCTACGACCAGCCTTGGTTGGATGCTGCTCAGAAGGTAGAAGCGGAGTTAGCCCAATGAGCCTTTCGCATGAGCTATCCGCCAGCGCCAGGGTCTTGAGCGCGCCGTTGAAACCGCACTGCTTCACAGACAAGGGTTCAGTCACTCAAGAGTTCAAGAAAGCGATGCGTCGCCTGACCTCCACGGTCACTCTTATTGCGACTGAACATGAGGGTGCACCTTTTGGGATGGCTGCAACCGCCGTAACGTCGGTGTGTACAGACCCTTCCTCCATCCTTGTCTGCATTAATCACGGGGCAAGCATGTACAGGCCTCTGATTGGTCATGGAAGGTTTTCGGTGAACTTGCTTCGGGTTGGCCAAGAGGACTTGGTGAAGGTTTTTGGTGGCGCAGTCACCGGCCCTGCCCGGTTCGAGACAGCCGACTGGCAACACTCCAACGGCCTACCGTATCTGCCCAGTGCCCAGGCTTCTCTTTTCTGCACCGTTGCCCAACGCATGAGCCATGGAACCCACGAAATAATCATCGGTCACGTCGACGACCTTGTCGTGGCGCAAGACATCACTCCACTGCTCTGGCAGGACGGGAAACCCACAGGCTCCATACCTGTAATGCCTTGAACACTCGTTTTTCACTATTGGAAGATAATCATGAAAATGGAATTGTTTGATCCTCAATCTGTTTCGGATGACACGGCGATTTATCTCGTGAATGTGGTGCATGTTGAAGAAGGCGCGCAGGACCGTGCAGTGGAAATACTGGAGGACACGGTCAACTATGTTGCGCGAACGTACAGTGCCTTTCAGTGGAGCCGTTTGATGAAGAGCACAGACGGCAAGACGGTCATCAACCAGGCTCAGTGGAGCGATCGTGGGCAGTTCGAATCGCTTTTCATCGACGAAGAGTTTTTATCACGTTATTCGCGCTTGAAAGAAACCGGTACCTGGGAATATCACTTGTACACCGTCGCCACCTACATCACCCCTGCCACCGCCCGCGAAACTGTCGGCTAACTGCAATCGCATGCGCAGCGCTTGGCGCTGCGCAATACCCAAGCCTATTCAATATTCGATCAAGGAAGAAGTTATGGCCGCAATCCGTTCAGCATTGACAACCTTCTTGGGCATCCAGCACCCACTGGTCCTCGCACCGATGGGAGGTGCATCAGGAGGACACCTGGCAGCCGCCGTTTCAAACGCAGGGGGGCTAGGCCTGGTGGGAGCAAGCTACGGAGATCCTGACTGGATGGTTCAACAGTTGTCGCTCATGCAGGATTTGGACAAGCCCTGGGGCGTCGGGCTGGTCATGTTCACGGTGGCGAAACGTTTCGAGCTACTGCATTTGGCACTTGAGTTCGGCCCGCAGGTTGTAGCGCTGTCCTTTGGTGACGCTCGTCCATTTATCGAGCCCATTCATCAAGCGAACGCCAAAGTCATCGTGCAAGTACATGACGTTGACCAGGCGTTATACGCACTCGACGCCGGTGCCGATGCATTGATCGTGCAGGGTGCAGAAGCTGGGGGGCACAGCTTGCGCAGATCCTCCATGCCTTTGTTCCCGGCAGTTCGCGATGCCGTGGGCGAGAGCGTAATCCTGATCGGAACAGGTGGGATAGCTGATGGCCGAGGAATGGCCGCCGCCATGGCACTCGGAATGGATGAGGTAATGATGGGAACGCGATTCCTGGCCTGCGACGAAGCGCTTCCCTCTGAGCGTGTGAAAAACAGGCTGCTCCACGCCGTCGCAAGCGACACCGTCAGAACTCGCATCTTTGATGATGTGCGCGGAATATCTTGGCCCGCAGAGTACAGCGGTCGGGCGATCGCGAACCAGTTTTCCGAGTCGTGGGTTGGTAACGAGCAGGCGTTCTCGCTGGCCCTTGATGAGTTGCGGCCACAGTACGAACGGGCACTGGCAGCAGACGACGTAGGAACTAAAGCGATCTGGGCAGGCGAGGTGGCCGATCTGATCAAGGACGTACAGCCGGCACGCTCGATAGTCGAGGCCACTCTCAAGGGCTATGCCGATACGGTCGCCAAGCTGGGACGCACCCTCTAAACGGACTCACGGGGCACAATCAGCCTGCTTGTAAAAGTAGGCTTTGTTATTTCTGCAGGAGCGAAACAATGAACCAGGACGTGCAATTCAAAGTGTATGGGCAAGGAAAACAGTGCGTTTTTGTACTTTCACCCGTCATGCCCACATGGGACGAGGGCGCCTTTATCGCGCCGCTGACAGGTCATTTTCTCAGCGCAGGCTATCGGGTGGTGGTGTTTGATTCGCTCTCGATACCCGTTGCCTGCGGTGAGACGCTGAACACTTTCAGTGAGCGTTGGGCTGAGTTGCTGCAACCCTGGGGCGTACCCGACGTGCTTGTCGGTGTCGCGTTGGGCGGCGCGCTGGCGCTGGAACTGGTGCGTACCTCCTCGCTTGCGTCAACGGCAGCTTTGTTGCTGCTCTCTTCCCCAGCCAAAGCCGACGCTATATTGGATGCCAGGCTTGGAAGAATGGCGGAACTTGCACAGCTTGGCCACGTTGAAGAGGCCAAGCGTCTGCTGGATGCACTCGTCCTACCCGAAGGCAAACACCCCCAGCAAAGTCCAGAAACCCAAAACAGTGTTCATCTTGAAATACAGGGGCAGCGCCTCTCAGGTGGGTTTGGGTTGTTAGCCGGTATCGATCTCAGTCACAGTCTGCTGGCATACCAAGGAAGGGTTCTGAGCGTTTTTGGCGAGCGCTCCCAACTTGTCAACCAACCGCACGTGGTACGCACCTCTGGAACCCACCAACGCACACTGTGCATAAGAGCGGGAGGCATGCGGCCGTTGGCTGACGATCTCGATTCGGTTGTGAACGCTATCGACACTTTTCTTATACCTCGCTCGGAACACGCGGCATGAACGCGCTCAAAGACACCAGCCATTCCCCGAACTTTATCGACCTGCACTACCACGCGAACCCGGACGCGTTCGTTCGCCGCCACGGCGCAATAGATGCCGGAAAACTGTACGCAGCGGCCAACGGCCGGGTGGTATTGAAAAACCACTTGGGCTGCACTGCCGCACAGGCCTGGGAAGCGCGCTCACAGGGTTTCCCTGTCAGTGGTTCCTTGGTTTTGAATGAGATTGCAGGCGGTGTGGACTTCAGGGTGGTGGAGCGAAGCCTATGTATGCGCGGCGACGAACCGGGACGCTTCATTGTGCACTTCCCGACGGTGACAGGACGAAAGCACACCAGCACCCTCGCGCGAAATGTCAGCCATCCATTGCTGGTAAGTAAACCCATCAAGCCTCTGCGCGTCACAACAGACGCCGGGCGCTTGACGCCCCAGGCCCTGGACATACTCAAGATGGCGTGTGATTACCCCCTGGTCATTTCTACCGGCCACGCTGACGCTCGCGAGGTACGTGCCCTGGTAGATGAATCTGTTCGATTGGGCGTGCCACGCCTGATGCTCAACCAGCCGGCCAATCCATTGACTGATTTGAAGGCTGCCGAGCTTTTGGAGATCGCCACGGCTCCTAACGTATTCATTGAGCAGACCGCCCTCACCTATCTTTTAGGCTATCAACAAGAAGACGACTTTCGCGAGGTGCTATCGACCGTCCCCAATGTTGTCTACAGCTCAGATTTGGGCCAAACGAGCCAGATGGACGTCAACGACTGGCTCGAACAAAGCCAGAGGTGGTTTGATACGTTTGAGCTGGATAACGCTCGCCGCGTGCAAGTGACCCTTGCCAATCCGCAGAAAATGTTGGAGCTCTGAATGGGAGTTGGGCCCCCAGGTGCATTCGCCTGGGGGCCAGCGATCACACCATTTCCACAGCTTCGCGCGCCTCGTTGAGCACGGGCGATGCATCACTGAGGAACGGCTCGCGCAAACCTGCCGCTTCCATGAGCGGTTGAACGCCCGCTACGAAGTCCTTGATGCCTTGGTGGTAGTCCAACCAGGTGAGCGCAATGCCATCAATGCCCCAGTCTGAATATTTCTTGAAGAGCTCTACAATCTGTTCTGGCGTGCCCACTAACGGTACGCCGGCAAAACCGGCCTTGAAGTGGAAACGGAACCGAACCGCATCCTCGGGAGTGAAAATCCCGGTCTGAATGCCCAACTCGGTCGTGATGATGTCGCATCCTTCATCGTCGCCCATTTGGTTGGCGTAATAATCCAGGTACGCCTCGGCCTCTTCCTGAGTGTCTTTTTGAACAACGTAGCCATAGCACCAGATCTTGAGGTCTCTGCCGAACTCATTTTTGGCCAGATCCTTGTAGGACGCGATCTGTTCACGCACCGCCGCTTCGCCATCCAAATGCTTGATGATCAAGAACGCCGCATCACAATGTTCTGCACAAAACCTTTTTCCACGTGGGGAGCCGCCAGCGTTGATAAGGTAAGGCTTGTTGAGTGGCTGTGGCTGGGAGATCGCGTCGCAGATCGTGAAGTACTCACCTTTGAAATCAAAAGGCGTCTGCTGCTGCCAGGCGTTCTGCGCGATGTGCAACCATTCCTCAGCGTAGTCATATCGCTTGTCGTGTTCCATCATGTGACCGCTGAACATCCTCATCTCAGCGCCGTACCAGCCACACAAAATATTCAGGCCAAAGCGTCCGCCGCTGATGTGGTCAATCGTAACCGCCTGTTTGGCGGCAAACAGAGGGTGCACAGTGGGTAAGTGCGAGGTGGTGAACACTGCGATCTGATCGGTCAATGCGGCGATGCCCGCCGCCCAAGTGTAAGTTTCGTAACACACGCCACCGGTGTTGTTGGCACCACCAAAGCCTTTCCAGCGGCCTACCGGAATGAACGCTTCAAACCCTGCCCGGTCCGCGTCTTTTGCAATTTCCAGATTGCCCGCCCAGTCATCCCCGCGAATCCGCTCGGGCGCATTCGTCACCGTACAGCCGCCCTCGGTGTTCGTAGAAAATACCCCTAGTTGCATCTTGTTACGACTGACACGCATTGGATTAGGTTTTACAGGGGTGGACTTTGTCGTGCGCATGATGACCTCCCAGGTCGTCAGTAGTGGTGAACTTCTTGCTTATTTCTCGCAACAAACCAGGCGGCGAGCAGGGCACAGCTAGCGAGCAGACCCGCCAGCGTATAAGCGCCGAAGGCCAAGTCAGTTCGATCGATCAGGAAACCTGTTGCTACAGGCAGCAGACCTGCAGGGACATAGCCCCCCATATTGAGCAATGCGTTAGCCTGCGCTCGCTTGCTGTCCGATATCCTTAACGCGATTAACGTCAATCCTCCCAACTGCCCCAGCCCTTGACCCGCACCCGCTAACAAGGCGGCGATAATCAGGACGACGGGAGAGGAAATTGCTATCGCAGTGCAGATACCCAGCATCGAGAAGAAGGTCGCAGTGGCACTGAAATAGAAGATATGTTCCACAGTGCGTCGGCGCAGCGCCATCTGGACGACGAAAGCCGAGATGAACATTAGAAACGCAGTGGCTCCTGCCATCAGCGGCGTCTTGATGTTAAGCAGACTTGCCAATAGCGATGGCCCTAACGACAAGACAAATGAGGTCGCTGTAATACCAGGACCGAACAGCGCGATTCCTAACAGTATGTGAAGGCGATGATGTCGCTCGACCGAAGGGAACCTCCATTTTGCATGGCCTATTGGCTGGGCCTTATTGGCTTCGTCTGGCATCGTCCAGGCGATCAGGAAAGCGAGTGCAAGTATCCCTAGCTCCAAGGTAAACACCTTTTCGATCGGCTGACTTGCAAACGTGGCAAAGCTGCCAGCCAGCAAGGGCCCGAGACCTGCTCCCAGCACCATTGACATCGAGGCCACTAGCGAAGATAACCTTCGCCGCGGTAGACCTCCTTGATCCACCACACTTGCCATCCCCGCCGAGACAATGATCCCTACGGCAATACCTGTAAGCAGCCTTGCGAACAGCAAACTCTCCACCGATTCGGCGGACTTGAATAACCATGCAGCCGACATCGCGCAGACCAGGCCCGGCAGGAGTACCACCCTGCGCCCGTAGCGGTCAGAGACTTGCCCGGCAACCAGCAAACTGAGCAATAGCCCCAGGATATAGGCCGCGAATATTAACGTGAGGGTCGAAGATGCAAACCCGAGTTGCCCCTGCCACACGACATAGAGCGGGGTCGCGGTATTGGACAGAATAAACACCGACACCACCATCCAACCCGCCAGCCACATACGTAGCGGACTGCGTGGGACAACCATGCTTTGATTCAACAAGTCCTGAGCTGACGGCGCGTTTTGTTCAGACAAGGTTTGCTCCCTGGGCTGGAAAATGCGGCAGCACATATTCTGCTAGCTCCTGTAAGACATCTTTGGCAGGACGACGTAACGGCTTCAGGTTCAATGCGACATGTGAAACACCTTGCGCTTGTTGTCGCTCCCACAAATCAATAAGCGCATTGCGTCCGGTGCTTATGCCTCGCCCCACCTTCAACGGAGCGTCGGGATTTTCTTCCAGATTGAAGAATGTCGCATAACCATATGGCTTGAACGTTCCTGGCGCAGAACAAGACCGCCACTGCTCAATCAAATTGGGCAGGCTGCCAAAGTCACTCTGGTGCCAGAGCCATCCATCCATATTCGACGCCAACCACTTCATGTCTTGACCACAACGGCCAACGGCAAGCATCGGCATTGCCGTAGACCAGGGCTTTGGAAGCAAATCCAGGGTGCCGTCGAGCCTGCCATAGTGGCAAAACTCGTACGTGGGAAACGCCTGTTGGGTCGCTATACGCAGGACTTCGCAACCCTCCCTGAAACGCTGCGCACGATTGTCGAACTCCCGGCTGAACGCTGGGTATTCGCTGGGCCGATCACCCGTTGAGAGCCCAAGCAGAAAGCGCCCCTGCAGTAACACATCAAGGGTCGCGGCTTGCTTGGCAACCATCAAGGGATCGCGCAACGTCAACACCACGCCGGCAGTGCCGATGCAGATACGTTGAGTAACCACGCCTAAGTGAGCGGCGTACACCAGCGGATCGAACATCTGCCCCGCGTCCCCGAACTCCGGGTCCAGCAAGGGCACGTCGCGCAGCCATATCGCGGAGAAACCCGCGATGTCGGCTTGGCGCGCCAGATCAACATGATCCTGCATGGTCGGTGCCATGCGATCGGGATACCCTTCCAGCGGCGCGATCAGCCCAAACGTAAGATGGCCAGGCGCAAACACACGTGAAAACGCAGGGTGAGTTCGATTGGAATCGTCGCTCGTTTGCATCTGGCCAATCATTCGCCGTCACCCACGATCACCGGGCGGACGGCTTCCGCCGGTTGATGATCATGCGCGCTGACTCGACCCAGTGTTGCGTACACAGCAATGGCCGTCAGTACGCTACCAGCCCCAAGGATGAACAGCAGGTGCCGAAACCCTTTCGCATACTCGAGGCGCAACAGCTCCGACTGCCCTGGCAGCTGATTACCTGCGCTGTGCAGATCGCCGAGCGCTGCCCGGCTGGAGGCTCCCATAATCTGATCCACAGCAAAATGGGTAGCGGCGTCGAACAGCCCCCATTGAATGAACGTCGCCAGCAACGCACCGGCGATGGCGATCGCTATTCCGTCGGCGGACACACGAACTGCGTTGAAAATGCCAGTCGCCATTCCCGCACGTTCTTTCTCCACCACGCTGACGGCCATCCCATCCATCAACCCCCAAGGCAGGCCAATGCCGATACCGATCAGCGCCATGGGCATCACTGCATTGCTGGCACCACTATCGAGCACAACACCCAGCCAGAATAGCCCGGCAGCCACCAACACCAGCCCGACTGCCGAGAGCATCCCTGAGGTGTAGTGACGCGCGAGCTGGGCCGCTAGAAACGGTACAAACAACAACGGTGCAGCCAACGCAATCATCATTTTTCCGGTTTGCAGGGCACTGAGTCCATCGACCCCGATAAATCGCGCCGGCAGCATGATAATAAGCACGACAAAAAAGAACGCCGGGCTGGCTGCAAGAATCTGCACGCCTACGAATTTGGCTTGTTTGAACAATGAAAGGTCGAGCATCGGGCTACTGACACGACGCTCAATCGCCACGAAAATCATGAACAGAATGATCGCGCCAGCGACACAGCCCAACACGATGGGGCTGGCCCAACCATCCTCTGGCGCGAGAAGGACGCCATAGGTAAACAACGTCAATGCGGCCGTAAAGCTCAGAGCTCCCGGCCAATCCATACCGTTGTTAGCCGGATCTTTAGAGTCCGTCGCACTCACGCACACGAGCACGAAGCCCGCGATGCCTATCAATGCAGTCGCATGGAACGTCCACTTCCAACCAGCCGAGTCGACTAATACTCCCGCGGCCAGCGGGCCGAAGGCTAGCCCAATGCCGAACGTCGTACCGAGCAGACTGAATACTTTGGTGCGCTCTGCGCCGTGGAACACCTGGGCCAATGACGACATGGCGCCAGCGAACGCCGCTGCTCCGCCCAACCCCTGCACAAGGCGCAGGATGTCGATCTGCAAAACAGTCGAAGAAAAGGGAATAGCGACGGTAGACAACACGAAGATGACCAGGCCAACCAGCCATACCCGCTTGCGTCCATAGATATCCGTCAGGCTCCCCGCCGCCATCATGGCGCTGCCATAAGTGAGGATATAAGCGTTGACCACCCAACTGAGCTCTACAGCAGATCCACCCATGGCAGCACTGATGGAAGAAAGCACTACGGCTGGCCCGGTAAAGCAAAGCGGAATGAGTACGCCTGTGAGGCAAGCTGCGAAAAGCTGCAGCCACTTCAATAACGGGGGAGCCGTCTGAGCGCTGTGTGTTGAGTTCATCTGAATGGTTCCTTCATTGATATGCGCAGGTGTCGGTCCTTCGCGCACAGTTGTCTGCGGTGATCGGCCCATCCAAAGGTTAGGGCTTGCGTCTCCAAACAAAAACAGGCCTATAATCCGAACATATCGGACTCTGGTGTCCGCAGTGAGGGCCATCCGTTGGAGTCGCTTGGCAGCATTTCATTATTTGTATTGGTGGCTGAAACTCGAAGCTTTACCGAGGCAGGGAAACGATTGGGCATCTCTTCGTCGGGTGTCGGTAAAAGTATTGGTCGGCTGGAAGACAGGCTCGGGGTACGTCTTTTCCAGCGCAACACGCGAAGCATCGCCCTGACGCTGGAAGGCTCACTGTTTCTTGAACGCTGTCGACGAATACTTTCAGAGCTTGAAGCTGCAGAAATGGAGCTGAGCAACGCGCGTGAAAAACCGAGGGGCAAATTGCGAATCAGCCTGCCTCTCGTCAGCGGCCTCGTCATGCCGGCAATCATTCAGTTCATGCGCACCTACCCGGAAATAGAACTCGACATCGACTTTTCTGATCGCATGGTCGACGTTATCGAGGAAGGTTTTGACGCCGTGTTACGCACAGGCGAGCCCACTGACTCGCGGCTGATCTCTAAACGGCTGGGGGGCTTCCAGCTGCAGATTGTGGCGTCTGCAGCCTATCTCGCAGCGTATGGGGTACCCAAACGCCCAGCGGATCTGGCCATGCATTCATGCCTGCTGCACAAGTTTCCTTCGACGGGAAAAGTGGAACCTTGGCCTTTACGCGTTGCGGCTGGAGAGCCGGATTTCGAGCTGCCTCAAACAATGGTGTGCAACACGACTGAAGTGATTGTCGATGTGGCTCGTTCAGGTTTGGGCGTTGCCTGCCTGCCTGATTTCATGACGACCCAATCCATCAAGAACGGCGAATTGGTGCAAGTGCTGACGGACTATACGGTTCATACCGGAGTCTTTCGGCTTGTATGGCCTTCCAGCAAACACCTTTCACTGAGGCTGCGAGTCTTCATAGACTTTATGCACAGTCAGCTATTTAACAGCGCCGTGAACGAATAATAAGCGGGTGGCGTATGTGCACCTCCAGGTCGCCCGCTTAGCCGGCGAGCAATAAAAAACCCCGAACCAGTCGGGGTTTTTTATTGCCTGGCATCAGGCACGACATTCGATCAATTAGAAAACGTTGATCGGGTAGTCGGCGAACAGACGGATTTCGTTACCGCCTACGTTGTACTCGCTGGCGTTGTTGGAAACGCGCAACCACGAGGCGCGCGCACGCAGGCTCAGGTCTTTGGCTGGGCCGCTCTGTACCACGTACTTGAACTGGTTCCAGATTTCACGCTCGGTGCCATCGCCACGGTTGGTGCCGTCGTCGATGTTGGTACCGCGCACGTAGGCAATGTTGTAGGTCAGGCCCGGTACGCCGAAGGTGGCGAAGTCGATGCCGTAACCTGCTTGCCAGGAGCGCTCGTCCTTGCCGTTGAAGTCGGACCAGTAGGAGTTGGCCAGCAAGATGGTATTGCCGCCGTCGCCGATGCCGCCAGCGTTGCGGTAGCCGCCGTACAGGTAGCCGGTGTCACCGGTGCTACGCTGGTGAGCGATGGTGAAGCTGTGCGGGCCAACGGCCCAGGTAGCGCCCAGGCTCCAGATTTTGTTGTCGCGAGCGTCCGCGTCTTTTTGGTTTTCCAAGGCGAAGCTGCGATCCAGCTTGGTCTTGTAGCCATTGAAGTCAAACGTCAGCGACTGCTGCTGCGGCAAGGCCAGCACGTAGTTGACGTTGACGTATTGCTTCTTCAACACGTCCTGCATGTCGGAGGCATACAGCGCGGCCGATAGGCTTTCGGTGAATTTGTAGCTACCACCGATATAATCGATGCTTTTCAGGCGGCCGCTGTCGGTGCCTTCCATGCTCTTGCGCGCTTCTTTGGTGAAATGACCCGCGTCCAGTTGCAGACCGGCGATCTCTTTAGAGACGATCGAAGTACCGGTGTAGGTTTCCGACAACAGGCGAGAGTTGTCGTACTGCAGCACAGGCACAGCCGGGAACTGATCACCGTACTTGAGTACAGTGTTGGAAACGCGGAACTTCACGGCAGCGCCGCCTTTGGCCAGGTCGTGTGGTGCCGAGCCTGGGTTTGGCTTGCCGTTGTCATCAACAGTGCCGTTGCCCTGCTTGAAGAAGTCGATACCGCCGGCGCCAGCGCGACCTTTACCACCGTCCAGGCGGATAGCGTATTGGCCAATCACATCCACACCCACACCTACAGTGCCTTGGGTGAAGCCGGACTCGAACTTGCCGATGAAGCCTTGGCCCCATTCAGCTTTGTCCTGCTTGCCGTTTTTGTAGTCACGGCTGATGTAGGCGTTACGTGCTGCGATGTTCAGGTGGCTGTCTTCAACGAAACCCTTGGATTGCTCCTGGTCGTTTGCCATTGCTGTCGATGCGCTCAAAATCCCCAGAGCGATCAGACTCATCCGTTGCTTCAACATTTTCTTATATTCCTTATTACGGGTTGAGTACGCGCTGTGACACCAGGCTCCTATTGCTTTTTCTGGTGTCGACTTTGCCGGCAAAAAGAAGGCCCGCGGACGACTGAACTGCCGCGGGCCTTTTTTTATTGGATTAGTCATGGTGGTGAGCCACAGGCGTTGGGCGCAATCCTATGCGGGCGTTGAACTATGTGTCAATTTCGTGAATCGTCTGTATTTAGGCGATATTCGTCTAAGCGGCGCGATGAAGCCCGGGGATGAAAGCCTGAAAAGCGCCTTGAATCCCCCTCGAAACACATTAAGTAACAAATCCGACAGGGTAGGCATCAGGGAATAGATAACGCGCGCAAATGCAAAGCATTACCATTCGCGCACAATTTTCCTGCCACATCATTTGGATACACTCCCATGCCTGCCCCTCGCCTGACGCCCCTCTCCCTTGGGCTCTCTGTTCTGCTGTCTGCCGGTTTTGCCGGTGCGGCCACGGTCTTGCCCGAAACCTCGATCAGTGTGGAAGCAGACGAAGACGACCCCCGGGTCAAGGAAACCAGCACCGCCACACGCACCGCGACGGCCGTTCGCTATGTGCCCCAGGCGATCGACTCAGTCAAAACCGAAAGCCTGCGTTCCTATGGCACCAACGACCTGGGCCAGGCCTTGAGCGGTATCCCCAACGTCAGCAGCGGCGCCGATACACGCTTCGACAGCCTGCGCATACGCGGCTTCGACGCCAGCAATGACTTCTATCTGGACGGTATTCGCGACGACAGCCAGTACGTGCGCGACCTGCATAACATCGAGCGTATCGAAGTGCTCAAGGGGCCGGCCGCCGTGCTTTACGGGCGAGGCGGCCAGGGCGGGATCGTCAACCGGGTGAGCAAAATGCCCACCCCAGGGCAAAAGTCCAGTATCGAAGCCCAAGGCGGCAGCAACGATTTGCGCAGCCTGTATGCCGACCTGAGCACCGACCCCACCGACAACATCAGCCTGCGCCTGAACATGGGCAACCAGGACAACAACAGCTTTCGCGATGGCGTCAGCGGCAACCGCCAGTTGTTCGCGCCGTCGATGAGCTGGCAGCTCACTCCAGCGCTGAACTGGCTGGTGCAATACGAATACAGCCGCTACAACCGCACCCCAGACCGTGGCATTCCGGGCGTCAACGGGCGCCCGGCGGATGTGAGCCGCAGCACCACTTACTTTGATCACGGCGATTACATTGACGATAAGTCTCAGTCCCTGCGCTCCAAACTCGCCTACGAGCTCAACGCCGACTGGCAACTGCGCCACACCCTCGGCGTGTTCAAGCTCGACAGTGATTTCGACAATACCTACCAGACCGGCTATGAGCCGAAAACCAACACCGTCACCCGCCAACACTGGCAGCAGGACCTGACCACCCGCAACGTGTTCAACAACCTGGAGCTGGAAGGCGGTTTCGACACCTTTGGCCTGGAACACCGCCTGCTCACTGGTATCGAGCTGGGCAGCCAGCGCCGCGATCCGAAGCTGTACTCCGCTCGGGATGGCAAGACAGTGCCGAGCCTGGACCTCAACCAACCCAATCGCCGCCTGAGCCACACCGGGAGCATGCGACTGTCGAGCTACAACCACACTGAAGTCGAAAGCAGCGCGCTGTACGTGCAGGATCAACTGCGCCTGAACGAACAATGGCAACTTTTGGGCGGGCTGCGTTATGACCGCTTTGAAGTGGACACCACCAGCAAGGTACTCAACACCCAGGAGAACGTGAAGAGCCACAGCACCAGCCCGCGCGTCGGCGTGGTGTGGACGCCGCTGGCGCATCATTCGTTCTATGCCTCGTGGAGCAAGACCTTCTCGCCAGCCGGCGGCGGCCTGATCGGCATCACGCCGAACGCCGCCGGGAGCGTCAACGACCTGAGCCCGGAGCTGACCAAGCAAAAGGAAATCGGCGTGAAGAGCGACTGGTTCGACGAGCGCCTGAGCACCACCCTGGCCGTGTACGAGTTGGAACTCTACAACCGCCGCACCAGCGACCCGCTGGACCGTACCGTTACCCTGCTTACTGGCGAACAACGCTCACGCGGCGTGGAGCTGACCGCCACCGGCAAGATCGTCGATAACTGGTATGTGCGCGGCGGCGTGGGCCTGCAGGACGCCAAGGTCGAGAAAGACAACAATGGCTTTGAAGGCAAACGGATCAGCGATGTGGCCAAGCGCAACGCCAGCCTGTTTATCACCTGGAAACCAGAGATGGGCTGGTACGCAGAAACCGGTTTGACCCTGGTGGGTGATCGTTATGCCGACAACCTCAACACTGTGGTGTTGCCGGGTTATGGCCGCTGGGACGCGCTGGCCGGGTTCCGTCAGAAAGAATGGGACGTGCGGGCAGCACTGAACAATATCGCCGACAAAAACTACTACGCCTCGGCGACCAGTGCGGCGCAGATTCAACCGGGTGAGCCGCGAAGTCTGGTGGTTACTGGCACCTACAGCTTCTAACGCCCGTTAGGCGTAAATCACTGTGTAGGAGCGAGCTTGCTCGCGAAAAACGTCAACGATAACGCGTGTTTCCTGACTCAACGCGGCGCCTAGAAGTTTTTCGCGAGCAAGCTCGCTCCTACAAAGAGCGGCTTAACTACACATCAGATCACACAAAGCCTGCACCTCATCCTCCGTGAACAACCCCACCGGGTAGCGCTCACTCATCACGCTACGCAAGTCAGGCGCTTGCCTGACCTGTCGCGAGCCGTTTGCCTTCAACCAAAGCGCCAACGCATGGATCGCATCACCGTCGACCCGCAAAGGGTGGAAGGTACGCGTGTTCATCAGGTGGACATCGGCATTCATTTCAGCGCTCTCTCCTACTGCGTGAGCGGCTAACTTACTCAAGGTTTGTGACAGAACTGCGCGGTCATCCCCCTTGGGCCACTGTAACCACAGCGATACAAGAGCTATGCCAATGTGCCCTGTTCATTGGCAAACAGGCATGAAAAAGCCCGCGACCGGGCTGGGTCGCGGGCTTGCGGGGAGCACTGCAATGGCGCAGTGCTCGTACGCCATCAAGGCGCTGTTACAACTGCACTCACTTTCGCTGCGGGGCTGGCTGCTGTTGGGTCAGGCAATGGATATTGCCCCCACCCAGTAACAGTTCGCGGCCCGGCACCATCACCACTTCATGCTGTGGGAAGAGGTTCTGCAGAATCTGCTTGGCCTGGCCGTCCAACGGGTCATCGAAACTCGGCGCGATGATGCCGCCGTTGACGATCAGGAAGTTGACGTAGGAACCGGCCAACCGCACGGTCGGATTACGCTCCTGGCTGCCGTCAACCAGGTCTACCCCGGCGCATTCCTCTTCGGTGGCATACAGCGGACCCGGGATCGGCATTTTATGCACGATGAACGAGCGGCCCTGGGCATCGGTGCTGCTTTGCAGCACGTCCAAGGCTGCGTGGCAGCGTGTGTAGTTCGGGTCTTGCGGGTCATCGGTCCAGGCCAACAGCACCTCGCCCGGGCGCACGTAGCAGCAGAAGTTATCCACATGGCCGTCGGTTTCGTCGTTGAACAGGCCGTCCGGCAACCAGATGATCTTATCCACAGCCAGGTTATCGCTGAGCACCGCCTCAATGGCCGCACGATCAAGGTGCGGGTTGCGGTTGCGGTTCAACAGGCACTCTTCGGTAGTGATCAGGGTGCCTTCGCCGTCGACATGGATCGAACCACCTTCAAGCACGAAGCCTTCAGTGCGGTAACGCGGCGCGCGCTCCATCTCGAGGATCTTGCCTCCCACCTGGGAATCGCGGTTCCACGGCGAATACAAGCCGCCGTCAAAACCACCCCAGGCGTTGAAGTCCCAGTTCACACCCCGTACTTCACCACTGCCGTTGATCACGAAAGTGGGGCCGGTGTCGCGAACCCAGGCGTCGTCATTGGACATTTCCACCAGGCGGATATTGGGTACATCCAGGCGGGCACGGGCGTTTTCATACTGGCCGGCGGAAACCGCGACAGTCACCGGCTCAAAACGCGCGATGGCCTTGGCCACCGCCACATGGGCCGCCTGCGCAGGCTTGCCGCCCAGGCGCCAGTTGTCTGGGCGCTCGGGCCAGATCATCCAGGTCTGGGTCTGGGGCGCCCATTCGGCAGGCATGTGAAAGCCATCGGCGCGAGGTGTGCTGTGCAAGGTGGTCATGGCGATCAGGGCTCCGAATGGGGTGAAGGGCAACTTTATAATGGATAAAAATCGGCTTTAACAGCCTGAAAAAAGGATAGGTGCTTTCTATTGCAAAAAATAGCCGATAACCATCGATAAATCACAGTTGCTCATCCAGCACTTTCGACAGCATGTCCACAAAGAAATCCACGCTGCGCCGGGAAGTGACCATCGGCGGCTTGATCTTGAGGATATTCAGGTAATCCCCGGTAGGCTGCATGAAAATCCCCAGCTCCCGCAGGCGATCACACAACAAGGCGGTTTCCGCCGTCGCAGGTTCGAGGGTATGGCGATCACGCACCAGTTCAAGGCCCAGATAGAATCCCGAACCGTGCACAGCACCGACGAGTGGATGGCGGTCGATCAATTCCTCTAGTCGTGCCTTAAAATGCCCACCTACCACTTGGGCGTGTTCCCACAGCTTTTCCTCTTCCATCACATCCAGCACCGCCATGCCGATCCGGCAACTGACCGGGCTGCCTCCTGATGAGGAAAAGAAGTAACCCTCAGCCTCCAGCGCCTCGGCAATTTCTCGTCGGGTGATCACTGCGCCCAACGGCTGGCCGTTGCCCATGCCTTTGGCCATCGTGATGATGTCGGGCACCACTCCCTGCTGTTCAAACCCCCAGAAGAAATGCCCCATGCGGCCGTAACCCACCTGCACTTCGTCGGCGATGCACACGCCACCCTGGGCACGGACCAAGCCATATACCTGTTGCAGGTAACCCGCTGGCAGGGAGATGCCGCCGGCATTGCCGTACACCGGCTCACAGATGAACCCGGCCAATTGACGCCGGCTCGCGGCGATTTTCGCCAGGTTATGCTCCACGCTTCGTACGTAGTCCGGCGCGCTGTCCGGCCCGCGGAACTCACCACGGTAAGTATTGGGCGCGGTCACCGGGTGCACCCAATCCGGGCGGCTGCTCAACGCCTGGGGGTTATCGGCAATCGACGTGGACACGGCATCCGCCGCCACCGACCAGCCGTGATAGGCCTCCAGCACGCTGAGCATGTCGCGCCCGCCGCTGTAGGCCCAGGCCAGGCGAATCGCCAGGTCATTGGCCTCGGTGCCGCTGTTGACCAGGAACACCCGGTCCATGCCCTCCGGCGCCAACGCCAGCAGGCGCTCGGAGAACTCGGCAATTGCCGCATAGTGAAACCGCGAGTTGGTGTTGAGCAACGACCACTGCCGCGCTGCCACTTCAGCCATGCGCGGGTGGCCATGACCCAGCACGGCCACGTTGTTGAGCATGTCCAGGTAGGATCGGCCCTGCATATCGATCAGGTGGTTACGCCAGCCACGCTCGATACGCGGCGGGTCGGCGTAGTAGTGCTTCTGGGAGCGCGCAAAGCTGGCATCCCGCCGGGCCAGCAGGGCCTCTGGGTCCAGTTCCGGCTCCGCATCACAGGCCAGACCCAACAGCGCCGAGGGTGACGGGCACAACGCCTGCCATGCCAACGCCCGGGAAGGTGTGCAGAACAGCGGTGGCTCAAGGTCGGCGCGGCACAACTGCACGGTCAACGGCGCATGAACCTCGCCCAGCACCTGCCCTTTGACCAGCGTTGCGCCCGGTTTGAGTGATGTGCGCACGCCCCACAGGCGCAGGCTCAGCCCACTGCTATGCAAACACAGTAAGCCGTCGGTGCCCTCGCGCAGCGTTCCCGCAAAGGGCGCCTCCAAAACCGTGCCGTGGGGCAGATGCAGCTCGACATGCAGAGGGAAGGTCTCGGGCTCCACCGCACTGTCGGGACGGGTGCGCGACAAGCGGTATTGCCCATAACGACTGGCCGCCTGCCCATGCGCCGTCGCCGCTTCATCCAGCAAGCGCCGATCTATGCCGGGAGTCTCCCAATTGCCAGCCTCGAAATGCGGGCTGAGTACGCCCAGGTCGATCAGGGCGAACTCGCGCCCCACCAAGCTTGGCAATAAAGGCGCGAAGTCTTGGATGGCGACGGGCGGTAATGTTTCGCCGACGCTGCTAAGAATCGCCGTTTGCATGAGTTCAAAGGACACCGACGTGGCGATATGGAAGATTTCCCACTCGTGTTCGGCGTTTTTCTTTAGATAAGCGTTATCCGGGTCCAGGCGTTGCTGCTGCTCACTGCTGAGCACCAACACCGCCGCGCGAGCGACGATCAACGGCCACAGCACCTGTAACTCTTCGCGCTGCAACGGCGTGACCGCGTGACAGGCCTGGATCGCCGGCAACAGGGCAAATGGATCACCGTCGGCATGGTGCAACAGCGACGCGCAGGTCACCGACAGGTCGGTAATCCGCCAGGTGCGCACCAGATCGCCAAAATCGATCACGCCTTGAATACGCCAGTGCCGCTGGGCATCACGCTGCCACACCACGTTGTCATCGGTGATGTCCATGTGCACCGCTTGCCAGGGCAGGCGTGCCGCCAACGGCTGCACATGCGCCTCGACCTGCCTGGCCACCTGCTCCAAAGCAGCACGTTGCGGCAGGTCGGGCAAGGTTGCCAGCAGGTGGGTGATCAACGCCTGTGCGTGGCGCGGGTCCCATTGCAGGGTGCGCTCCAGGCCAGGGTGCTCGAAACCTGCCAGCGCGTGACTCATTTGCCCGCACAGCTCACCAAAGCCTTCGATCACGGTGCGGCTCAGGTGGGGCAAATGCGTCAGGGGCTGGCCGTCGATGTAGTCCAACAGCCGCAGATGCAGGGTTTGGCCATCGACGTTGACCGTCAGCAACTCCTCGCCTTTCACGGTCTGGATGACCTTGGGCACGCGCAAGCCGGCATGCGTACCCAGGTTGTTGAGGGCCGCATGCTGGGCCTGGAGTTCAACCGCGGCGTAGTCACCCCGGCAGATTTTCAGAACGAAACGGCCCCGCGTGCTGTCAATTCTGTAGTTGAGGTCTTGTTGGCTGCCCAATGAGCGTAATTTGCCCGTCAGTCCATAGTGTCGATCGAGCAGGCATGCGGCCTGCTCGGGGGTTACTTGTGGGCAAGGCAAGCTGGCACGGTGGGTCAACGTGGCTAACGACATTGTGACGACCTTTGATTTTTCAGGCGTCTATATCGCCATTGTTCTGTGGCGTTAATCAACCCCTTCTGCTCACGGCACTTGCGCCGGCCCGATTCACAACTCAAGCTATGCTACTTTCGCCCAGTGTCCGTCTAAGGAAAAGGCCCTCGACATGCGTATTCTCATCACCGGCGGTGCCGGATTTATTGGCTCGGCCCTGATCCGGCACTTGATTCAACACACTGAGCATGAAGTGCTCAACCTGGACAAGCTGACTTACGCCGGCAACCTCGAGTCGCTGGCCAGCATCGCGTCCAACAGCCGCTATGAGTTTGTCCAGGCCGATATCATCGACCAGGCCACCGTCAGCGCCGTGCTCGCACGCTTCGAACCCGATGCGATCATGCACCTGGCGGCCGAGTCCCACGTCGACCGCTCCATTGACGGTCCGTCGGATTTTATCCAGACCAATATCGTCGGCACCTACAGCCTGCTAGAAGCCACGCGCGCCTATTGGCAGAAGCTGGCGGAGCCGGCAAAAAGCGCATTCCGTTTCCACCACATCTCTACTGACGAGGTGTATGGCGACCTGCACGGCGTGGACGATCTCTTCACCGAGACCACGCCTTACGCACCGAGCTCGCCCTATTCCGCGAGCAAGGCAGCGTCTGACCACCTGGTACGCGCCTGGCAGCGCACCTATGGCCTGCCTGTGCTGCTGACCAACTGCTCGAACAACTACGGGCCGTTCCACTTCCCCGAAAAATTGATCCCGCTGGTGATTCTCAACGCCCTGGCGGGCAAGCCACTGCCGGTATATGGCGATGGTCTGCAGGTGCGTGACTGGCTGTTCGTTGAGGATCACGCCCGTGCGCTGCTCACAGTGGTCACGACTGGGGTTGTGGGCGAAACCTACAACATCGGCGGCCACAACGAGCAGAAGAACATCGACGTGGTACGTGGCATCTGCGCCCTGTTGGAAGAATTGGCGCCACAACGCCCAGCCGGCGTGGAGAAATTCACTGACCTGATCACCTTCGTCAAGGATCGCCCAGGCCACGACCAACGCTACGCCATCGACGCCAGCAAAATCGAACGCGAACTGGGCTGGGTCCCGGAAGAAACCTTCGAGACCGGCCTGCGCAAAACCGTGCAGTGGTACCTCGATAACCTGGAATGGTGCCGCAGAGTCCAGGACGGCAGTTATCAAGGTGAACGACTGGGCAATACTGACGTGAAGGATTTGATCGCATGATGAAGGGAATTGTATTGGCCGGCGGTTCCGGCACGCGTTTGCACCCCATTACCCTGGGCGTGTCCAAACAGTTGTTGCCGGTGTATGACAAGCCAATGATTTACTACCCGATCTCGGTACTGATGCTGGCCGGGATCAAGGATATTCTGGTGATCTCCACGCCAGTGGACTTGCCGCAATACCAGAATCTGCTGGGCGATGGCAGCCAGTTCGGCGTGCGCTTCACCTACGCGGAGCAGCCTTCGCCGGACGGCCTGGCCCAGGCATTTATCATCGGCGAAGAGTTCATTGGCGATGACCCTGTGTGCTTGATCCTGGGGGACAACATCTTCCACGGCCAGCATTTCGGCGAGCAACTGCGCACCGCCGCCGAACGTCCTTCGGGCGCCACGGTGTTCGGCTACTGGGTCAAAGACCCTGAGCGTTTCGGTGTGATTGACTTCGATAGCGAAGGCCGCGCCCTGTCCATCGAAGAAAAACCGGCTAAACCCAAGTCCCACTACGCGGTAACCGGCCTGTACTTCTACGACAACGACGTGATCAAGATCGCCAAGGCGGTCAAGCCTTCGCCACGTGGCGAGCTGGAGATCACTGATGTCAACAATGCCTACCTCCAACGTGGCGATCTGCACGTTGAACGCTTCGGCCGTGGGTTCGCCTGGCTCGACACCGGCACTCATGACAGCCTGCTGGAAGCCTCGACTTACGTTCAGACCATCGAGCACCGCCAGGGCTTGAAAGTGGCCTGCTTGGAAGAAATCGCCTACGAAAATGGCTGGATCAATCGTGATTATCTGCTGGAGCGTGCCAAGTACTTTGGCAAGACCGGCTATGGTCAGTACCTGTATATGCTCGCTGGAAACACTAAATGAACGTGATTGCCACTGAGCTGCCCGGTGTATTGATCATCGAGCCGAAGGTTTTTGGCGATGAGCGCGGTTTTTTTTATGAGAGCTTCAATGCCCGCGCGTTTGAAAAAGCCAGCGGGTTACAACTGCAGTTTGTGCAGGATAATCACTCGCGCTCGCAAAAAGGCGTGCTGAGAGGTCTTCACTACCAGGTAGAACACGCTCAGGGAAAACTCGTGCGTGTGACTGTCGGCGAAGTATTGGACGTGGCGGTGGATATCCGCCGCAGCTCGCCGCATTTTGGCAAGTGGGCCAGCGTACGCCTATCGGCAGAAAATAACCGCCAGTTATGGATTCCACCAGGCTTTGCCCATGGATTCGTCGTGCTGAGCGACTACGCCGAATTCCTTTACAAGACCACGGATTACTACACGCCGTCTGCGGAGCGTTGTATCCGTTGGGATGACCCGGATCTCAACATCGACTGGCAGCTCAATGGCACCCCGACGCTGTCCGCCAAGGACCAGAGCGGTAAAACCCTGAAAGACGCGGATCTATTCCTGTGATGGCGCCTCTGAAAATCCTCATCACCGGCCAACACGGCCAAGTCTCCCAGGAGCTGCAGCAGCGACTCCAGGGCCTGGGCGAACTTATCGTCCTGGGCAGCAAGCAACTTGACCTGGCAGATGCAGACCTCATCCGCCAGCAAGTGCGCGCCCATCGCCCTGGCCTGATCATCAACGCGGCGGCCCACACCGCCGTCGATCTGGCCGAGAGCGAACCGGACGCTGCGTTCGCCATCAATGCCATCGCCCCCGGCATCCTCGCCGAGGAAGCCAAGGCGCTGGGTATCCCGCTGATCCATTACTCGACCGACTACGTGTTCGACGGCAGCAAACCTGGCCCGTACACCGAAAACGACACCCCAAACCCCTTGGGCGTCTACGGCCAGAGCAAGTTGGCGGGTGAGCAGGCGATTGCGGCTGTAGGTGGCCAGTACCTGATCTTGCGCACCAGCTGGGTCTATTCGAGCCATGGCAAGAATTTCCTGCTGACCATGCAGCGCCTGCTGCAGGAAAAACCGCAGATGCGCATCGTGGCCGACCAGATCGGTGCGCCGACCTGGGCCGGTACCATCGCCAACAGCACCCGCGTGCTGATCGAGCAGTGGCAGGCCGGTAAGGCTGGGGATTGGGGTGTTTACCACCTCACTGCCCAGGGTGAAACCTCGTGGTTCGGTTTTGCCGAGGCGATTGGCGAGCAACTGCGCGCCGAAGGCAAGGCCTGCGCCGAGCTGGAACCGATCCCTTCCAGCGCCTACCCGACCCCCGCCCAGCGCCCGCTGAACTCGCGCCTGGACTGCACACGCCTGCAACAGCAATGGCACGTCAGCCAGCCACAATGGCAGGACGCATTGCACGAGTGTCTTGCGCAGCAGCACTAGGCATAATGCGCCTGTACCCACAGGCGCGACTTCCATGACCCCACCCCTTGCGCGAAGACCCCGCTGGCGCAGCCTAGCTCTGCTGGCTCTGTGCCTGGCGCCGCTGTTGTGGCCGCTGGAGCATTTGGCCGAGCGCTATTACCGCAGCGAGCTGGCCGGGCAAAACCGCCAGACCCTCGACCTCTACGTCGCCAACTTGTTGGGTACCCTGCACCGCTACGAAATACTGCCGCAGATCCTCGGTGACTTGCCGGCCCTGCGCACTGCATTGGACGCGCCCCACGTCAGCACCCACCTGGTCAGTGCCAACCAGTTGCTCAAGGACGTCGCCGCCCAGGCCGGGGTAGAGGTGATGTATTTGATGGACACCACCGGCAAGACCCTCGCCGCGTCCAACTGGGACAAACAAGACAGCTTTGTCGGGCGCAACTTTTCCTTCCGTCCGTATTTCAGCGAAGCCATGGCCGGGCGCCTCGGCCGGTTCTTCGGCCTGGGCACCACCTCGGCCAAGCGCGGCTACTTCTTCGCAGCAGCGGTACGTGACGGCGATACTATCATCGGGGTGCTGGTGGTGAAGGTCGACCTGGACCACACTGAAAGCCTGTGGGGCAATACCCCCGAACAACTGTTGGTCACCGACCACAACGGCGTGGTGATCCTCACTTCGCGCCCGCAATGGCGATTCCGCGCCACGCGGCCACTGACCGCCGAAGAACGCCAGGCCATCATTGCTATCCAGCCCTACCCCACCCGCGACCCGCAGCCACTGAGCCTCAGCAGCAGCGCTTGGCTGCGCCAATCCACGGCCATCGCCGAAACCGGCTGGAACGTGGAAATCCTCGCGCCGCGCTCGCTGATCAACCGTCCGGTGCGCACGGTCGTCGCCGTAGGCGGCGCCACGTTGTTGGTGCTGATGCTGTTGCTGGGGTTGCTGATGCAGCGCCGCCGGCACTACCTGGAACGCATCGCCTTCGAAGCCAAGGCCCGCCGCGAGTTGGAGATGCGCGTGGCCGAGCGTACCAGCGACCTGGAGGGCCTGAACCGGCGCCTGAAACAGGAAGTGCTGGAGCGCGAGCATGCCCAGCAAGAACTGGTGCGCGCCCAGGACGACTTGGTCCAGGCCGGTAAACTCTCGGCGCTGGGCACCATGTCGGCGAGTATCAGCCATGAATTGAATCAGCCACTGGCGGCGATTCGCAGCTATGCCGAAAACGCCGAAATCCTGCTCGACCATGAGCGCACCAACGATGCCCGCGGCAACCTCAAGCTGATCAGCGAATTGACCGGGCGCATGGCCTCGATCATCGCCCACCTGCGCGCATTCGCCCGCCGCGACCGGCATGCGCCGGAGAGCGTGGCCCTGCAACCGGCACTCGACGACGCCCTGGCATTGCTGGCCAAGCGTCGGCGTTCGATGGAGGTGGAATTGATCCGCGACCTGCCCGAGGCGACCCTGTGGGTGCAGGCCGGTGAAACCCGCCTGCGCCAGGTGCTGGGTAACTTGCTGGCCAATGCTCTGGACGCCCTCACCGAAAAAGGCCCGCCACGCAAACTGTGGCTGAGTGCCGAAACCACGCCCCAAGGCGTCAACTTGTATATTCGCGACAACGGCCCGGGCTTTTGCATGGAAGCCCTGGGCCGTGCCAGCGAGCCGTTCTACACCACCAAGACGCGCACCCAAGGCCTGGGGCTAGGGCTGGCGATATGCGACACCCTGATGCGCGCCTTTGGCGGCGAACTGTTGTTCGCCAACCACAAGGAAGGCGGCGCGCTGTTAACCTTGAAATTGCGTGCCGGCTCGCCGGGCGTCAGTCTGCAACCGTCCGAGGACCGCAGTGTATGAGTATCGACAACTCGATTCAGGTGGTCTTGATCGACGACGATCCACACCTGCGTCAGGCCCTGTGCCAGACCCTGGACCTGGCCGGCCTGAAAGTCCTGCCCCTGGGCGAAGCCACCGGGCTCACCGCACGCCTGTCCCGCGACTGGCCGGGCGTGGTGGTCAGCGACATCCGCATGCCCGGCATGGACGGCCTGGAACTGCTAGCTGAATTGCACGGCCAGGACCCAGACCTGCCGGTGCTGCTGATCACCGGCCACGGCGATGTACCGTTGGCGGTGCAGGCCATGCGTGCCGGTGCCTATGACTTCCTGGAAAAACCCTTCGCCAGTGAAGCGCTGCTCGACAGCGTGCGCCGTGCCCTGGCCCTGCGCCGGCTGGTGCTGGACAACCGCAGCCTGCGCCTGGCCCTCAGCGACCGCCAGCAACTGAGCACGCGCCTGGTAGGGCACTCGCCACAGATGTTGCGCCTGCGCGAGCAAATCGGTGCACTGGCCGCGACCAAGGCCGATGTGCTGATCCTCGGCGAAACCGGGGCGGGCAAGGAGGTCGTCGCCCGCGCCCTGCACGACCTCTCAAGCCGACGCAGCGGCCCGTTTGTCGCGATCAACGCCGGGGCCCTGGCGGAATCGGTGGTGGAAAGCGAACTGTTCGGTCATGAACCCGGCGCGTTTACCGGGGCGCAAAAGCGCCGCATCGGCAAGTTCGAGTTTGCCAATGGCGGCACGCTGTTTCTGGATGAAATTGAAAGCATGAGCCTGGATGTACAGGTCAAGTTGCTGCGCCTTTTACAGGAGCGCGTAGTGGAACGCCTGGGTGGCAATCAGCTGATCCCGCTGGACATCCGCATTATTGCCGCCACCAAGGAAGACCTGCGCCAGGCCGCTGACCAGGGCCGTTTCCGTGCCGACTTGTATTACCGCCTCAATGTTGCGCCGCTGCGCATACCACCGCTACGTGAACGGGGTGAAGATGCGCTGATGCTGTTCCAGCACTTCGCCGATGAGGCCAGCAGCCGTCACGGCCTGCCCTTGCACGAACTGCAACCGGGCCAGCGCGCGCTGTTGCTGCGCCACAGCTGGCCGGGCAATGTGCGGGAACTGCAAAACGCCGCGGAGCGTTTCGCCCTCGGCCTGGAGCTGGCCCTGGACAACACCCAGGACCATCCCGCCGCCGGCGTGCTGACCTCCACGCCAGGAGGCCTGAGCGAGCAAGTCGAACAGTTCGAAAAAAGCCTGATCGCCGCCGAACTGACCCGCCCCCACAGCTCCGTGCGCAGCCTCGCCGAAGCCCTGGGCGTGCCGCGCAAAACCTTGCATGACAAACTGCGCAAACACGGCCTGAACTTCGCCGACAGTGCCAGCCAGAGCGCCGACGACGAATGACATCGTCTACCCACGAAGAGGCCGCCATGAGCCGCGATAGCCGTTACCTGGAATCCATCCTTCACCATGACATCCCACTCACCCGGGAAATGGGCCTCAAGGTGCTCGACTGGCAACACGACCAACTGCAACTGCACCTGCCCTTGCAGGCCAATATCAACCACAAGAGCACTATGTTTGGCGGCAGCCTCTACTGCGGCGCGGTGCTGGCGGGTTGGGGTTGGCTGCACCTGAAGCTGCGTGAAGCCGGGATTGAAGACGGGCATATCGTGATTCAGGAAGGGCAGATCAGCTACCCACTGCCGGTGACGCAAGACGCGACAGCCATTTGCGCGGCGCCGCAGGAGAAGGTGTGGAAACGCTTTGTGGCGACCTATCAGCGCTATGGGCGGGCGCGATTGGCGCTACAGACGTGGATTGTGAATGAAGGCAGTGAGGAGCGTGCTGTCGTCTTTACCGGCCAGTACGTCCTGCATCGCTAGCAGTCGTTACACAAGACAAATGTGGGAGCGGGCTTGCTCGCGAATGCGGTATATCAGTCGATATCTTCGGTGACTGACACTGCGCATTCGCGAGCAAGCCCGCTCCCACAGTTTTAATCCGCAGTGGCCTTAAGATCTGGCCAGGGTCAACAGCCGCTCACGCCACGCGGCCTTGGCTGGCAACGCCAGAAAGAACGGATTTAACAGCGATTCCCGCGCCGGGTAGCTGAACGGCTTGCCATTCAACTCCAGCACTTCACCCCCCGCCCCTTCCAATACACCCTGGGCCGCTGCGGTATCCCACTGCGAGGTCGGTGCCAGGCGCGGATAACAATCGGCACTGCCCTCGGCCAACAAACAAAACTTCAACGAACTGCCGATATTGGCCAGTTTCAACTCGCCCAAGCCCTCGCTCAAACCATCTAACAGACGCTCCTGCTCAGGGCTGGTATGACGGCGGCTGGCCACCACGGTAAAGGCCTCGCCCGCCGCCCTGGTCTGGCGTACCTGAATCTGCTTGGGCGCCGCATTGACGTCCGACCGCCAAGCCCCCAGGCCCGCGCCGCCGAAGTAGCAACGGCCAGTGGTCGGTATCGACACCACGCCGAACACCACGCGGCCCTGTTCGATCAAGGCAATATTGACTGTGAATTCTTCACTGCCGGAAATGAATTCCTTGGTGCCATCCAAAGGGTCCACCAACCACCAGCGCTGCCAGCCGGCACGCACACTCTGATCGATATCGGCGTCCTCTTCAGACAGCACTGGAATGCTTGGGTCCAGCGCGGTGAGGCCTGCGAGAATCAGATGGTGGGCAGCCAAGTCGGCAGCCGTCACAGGGGAATCGTCCGCTTTGGAGGTCACGGCTACATCGGCACGCCAGTACGGCAGGATGGCTTCACCGGCCTGGCGCGCCAGCTCAATGACCGGGGCGATAAACGGGTGGCCTAAAAACAGTTCGCTCATGCGTTGAACGCTCCACGCTGGGTCAACAGGTCTCTGACCAGATACAGCGCCGCCAGGGCGCGACCTTCGCTGAATTGCTCGTTTTGCGCCAACGCCGATAGCTCACGCAGGTTGACTCGGTCTACCCGCATCGGCTCGGGCTCATCACCTTCAAGGCGCTCTTCATAAAGATCGGTAGCCAGCACCACCTGGATTTTCTGGCTCATATAACCAGGCGACAATGACAGCTCGGTGATGTGCTCCAACTGCCGTGCGCCATAGCCGGCCTCTTCCTTGAGTTCGCGGTCTGCCGCCGCCAGCACGTCTTCGCCGGGCTCGATCAAGCCTTTGGGTAATGACAATTCATATTCGTCAGTGCCGCCGCAGTATTCTTCCACCAGCAATGCATGATCTTCATCGATCATCGCTACAATCATCACGGCGCCGTAGCCCGTGCCACGCCCGACAAGACGCTCGTAGGTGCGCTCAACGCCATTGGAAAAGCGCAATTGCACTTCCTCCACGCGGAACAAACGGCTACTGGCGACTATTTCGCGGGCGAGGACAGTGGGTTTCTGGCGCATAAACGGCTCCTTGGCGTGATCGGGTTACTATACCGTGGCTTTTCCGATTGTCTGTGTCGGATATCTTTACTTACATGAGACCCCACCATGCCCTCTCTGCCCTGGCACGCCATCGACACCGTCCTGCTGGACATGGACGGCACCCTGCTCGACCTGCATTACGACAACCACTTCTGGATGGAGCACCTGCCCCAGCGCTACGCCGAACTGCACGGTGTGAGCCAGGCCATGGCCGAAATGGAGCTGCAACCGCTGTTTGAGCGTAACGCGGGACAGTTGCAATGGTATTGCCTGGATTTCTGGAGCACTGAACTCAAGATCCCGGTGCGCGAACTCAAGCTGGAAACCGCCCACCTGATTGCCCTGCGCCCGGATGCCGATACGTTCCTGGCGGCGATCAAACAGGCCTGCAAGCGCGTGATCATGATCACCAACGCTCATCGTGATTCGCTGTCATTGAAGTTGGAACGCATTGAACTGGCGCCGTATTTCGAGCGATTGATCAGCTCTCACGACTACGGTTTTCCCAAGGAAAACCCGCAATTCTGGCAAGCCCTGCAAGCGGATATCCACTTTGACCCGGCCCGTAGCCTGTTTATAGACGACACCTTGCCGATCCTGCGCAGCGCCCGGGATTTCGGAGTAGGGCATTTACTGGCCGTGAAAGAGCCTGATAGCAAGAAAGGACCCAAGGACACTGCAGAATTTTTAGCGGTCGGGGACTATCGAGAACTCATTGCCGGACTTATGTAGGAGCGAGCTTGCTCGCGAAAAACGTCAACGATAACGCGTGCTTCCTGGATAAACGCGGTGCCTGTGAGTTTTTCGCGAGCAAGCTCGCTCCTACAAAAGGGCGAGCTTGCTCATTTTATCCTGCGTATTACTCAGGGATACGCAGTGTCTGGCCTGGGTAGATCTTGTCCGGGTGCGACAACAGTGGCTTGTTAGCCTCGAAAATCTTGTTGTACTTATTCGCGTCGCCATAAACCGTTTTAGAGATTGCGCTCAGGGTGTCGCCGCTTTTCACTACAACAAAGCGCGAAGCCACAACCACTGGACCGGATACTGTGATCTGGTCATCCACACTTGCCACGCCAGCAATGTTGCCCAGCGCCAAAAGGATCTTTTCTTTCTCTTCCTGCGTGGCCACTTCACCGGTCACTGTGACCTTGTCGCCATCCACCGTGGTCTGCACGTTTGGATTACCCAGGCCCACCTTGCTCACATGCTCCTTCAACTGCTCACTGGCGTTCGCATTACCCGGCGTCAACAGGTCGACAATCTTTTCGCCGGCTTCTTTGATAAAGCTAAAAATACTCATGGTGCGCTCTCCTTGGGATTTAATTTCCAGATGCCCAAGACTAGACCAGTCCTGCCGACTTGGGTTCCAGACTGGCTAAAGACTCAAAAGTATCCCAATCACCCCTGCCTGGAATAAGCCCGACGAAAACGCCGGTGAACCTTGATCGACGCCCTCTATCAATAGATCAATACTGGCGATTAGACGTGACCCTTTGTCGCGCCTAGTCTAAACACTGATCAATCCGCCGGTGGTACTGCCCCATGAACGCCAAGCGCCCTCACTGCGCGGCGCCCGCTCTTGAATCGACCGCGCCCGTCGCCAGCCAGAGCTATCACTATTGCAATCTTGAACACACAGAAGTCGCCAGCACTGCGCTGGCCGAAGAAGTGGCGTTGGCGATTGCCTATAACGATATCAGCCAGGCGGTGATGCTGGTGACGCCTACGGACCTGGAAGACTTCATTGTAGGTTTCAGCCTCGGCAGCGGCATTATCACCGACGTTAACGACATTTATGATCTGAAAATCAGCGGTTCAGGGGCTGCCCAGTATGCTCAGGTACAGGTGTCCAGCCGCGCGTTCTGGAACCTCAAGCAGCAACGCCGCCAATTGGCGGGCACCAGCGGCTGCGGCCTCTGTGGCGTGGAAGCGGTGGAGCAAGCATTGCCCGACCTCCAGATACTGCCCGGCGCGCCCTTGCCGCCGGCGCAGTGGCTCGATGGCCTGCGCCAACGTATCAGCGCATTCCAACCCCTGGGCCAACACAGCGGTGCCGTGCATGCGGCAGTGTTTATGAATAGCCAGGGCGAATTGCTGATGGGTCGCGAAGACATCGGTCGGCATAACGCTCTGGATAAATTGATTGGCGCGTTGATCCGCCAAAAGATTCCGACCGACGGCGGCCTGGCGATTGTTACCAGCCGCTGCAGCCTGGAATTGATTCAGAAAGTTTTGCGCGCGGGCATCCAGACCCTGGTCAGCCTGTCGTCGCCCACCGGCCTGGCCCTGCAATGGGCGCGCCGGCACAACCTCAACCTCATCCACCTGCCGCAAAAAAGCGCGCCACGGGTCTATAGCCCTGCGATGGAGCACCAGCCATGAGCCTTCACCACCAAGCCGACCAGACCCCAACCCCACGCTACAAGCCCTACAAGGGCCCAGCCGGTGGCTGGGGCGCCCTGATCAGCGTGGCGCAAGCCTGGCTGACCAGCGACAACGCCCTGAAAAACCTGCGCATGATGCTCAAGACCAACCAGAACGGCGGCTTCGACTGCCCGGGCTGCGCCTGGGGCGACTCGCCGGAAAGCGGCATGGTCAAGTTCTGCGAAAACGGCGCCAAGGCAGTCAACTGGGAAGCCACCAAGCGCCGCGTCGATGCGGCCTTCTTCGCCAAGCACAGCGTCACAGCGTTGCTGGAGCAAAGCGACTATTGGCTGGAATACCAGGGCCGCCTGACCGAGCCGATGCGCTATGACGCCCAGACCGATCGCTACGCGCCCATCAGTTGGGAAGCCGCCTTCGACCTGGTCGGCAAGCATCTCAACGCATTGCCAAGCCCGAACATGGCCGAGTTCTACACCTCGGGCCGCGCCAGCAACGAAGCCGCCTACCTGTACCAGCTGTTTGTACGCGCCTATGGCACCAACAACTTCCCGGACTGCTCGAACATGTGCCACGAAGCCAGCGGCGTAGCCCTGGCGCAGAGCGTGGGCGTGGGCAAAGGCACCGTGACCTTCGATGACTTCGAACATGCCGATGCCATTTTCGTCTGGGGCCAGAACCCCGGCACCAACCACCCACGCATGCTTGAACCGCTGCGCGAAGCAGTGAAGCGCGGCGCGCAGGTGGTGTGTATCAACCCACTCAAAGAGCGTGGCCTGGAGCGCTTCCAGCACCCGCAACATCCGCTGGAAATGCTCACCAACGGTGACAAGCCTACCAACACCGCCTACTTCCGCCCGGCGCTGGGTGGCGACATGGCTATCTTGCGCGGCATGGCCAAATTCCTGTTGCTGTGGGAACGCCAAGCCCTGGCCGAAGGCAAGGACGCGGTGTTCGACCACGACTTCCTCAATGAACACACCACCAACGTCCTGGAATACCTGGGTCAGATCGACGACACCTCGTGGGAGGAGATCGTCGAGCAGTCCGGCCTGACCCTGGTGGAGATCGAACAAGCGGCACGCATGTACGCCAAAGGCAAGAATGTGATCATGTGCTGGGCGATGGGGATTACCCAGCACCGCCATTCGGTGCCGACCATCCAGGAAATCGCCAACCTGATGCTGCTGCGCGGCAATATCGGCCGCCCAGGCGCCGGGCTGTGCCCGGTGCGCGGCCACAGTAACGTGCAGGGCGACCGCACCATGGGCATCAACGAACGCCCACCGGTGGCGTTTCTGGACGCACTGGAGCGTCGTTTCCAGTTCCAGGTGCCGCGAGACAATGGCCATAACGTGGTGGAAGCGATTCACGCCATGCTTGAAGGCCGCTCCAAAGTCTTTATCGGCCTGGGCGGCAACTTTGCCCAAGCCACGCCAGACAGCACGCGCACCTTTGAAGCACTGCGCAATTGCGACCTGACCGTGCAGATCAGCACCAAGCTCAACCGCAGCCACCTGATGCACGGTAAAGATGCGTTGATCCTGCCGTGCCTGGGCCGCACCGACATCGACATCCAGGCCGACGGCCCGCAAGCGGTGACGGTGGAAGACTCGTTCAGCATGGTCCACGGCTCCAACGGCCAACTGCAACCGCTGTCGAAACTGATGAAGTCCGAGCCGGCGATTCTGGCAGGCATTGCTGCCGCCACCCTGGGCAGCACGCCCGTGGATTGGAACTGGCTGGTGGCCGACTACGGACGCATCCGCGACCTGATCGCCGACACCATCCCAGGCTTCAAGGACTTCAACGAGAAGATCAAACACCCAGGTGGCTTCTACCTGGGCAACTCCGCCGGCGCACGCCGCTGGAACACACCGTCGGGCCGCGCCAACTTCCGCCCGAACATCTTGCCCAAAGACCTGATCCACGAACGCACCCACGCCACGGGCCGGGTGCCGGACCTGATCATGCAGTCGATGCGCTCCCATGATCAGTACAACACCACCATCTATGGCCTGGACGACCGTTATCGCGGGGTCAAAGGCCAGCGGGATGTGCTGTTCGTCAACGAAGCCGACATCATCCGCCTGGGCTTCAAGCCGGGGCAGAAGGCAGACATCGTGTCGCTGTGGGAAGACGGTCGTGAGCGCCGCGTGAAGGGCTTTACGCTGCTGGCATTTGATATTCCGGCGGGGCAGGCGGCGGCTTACTATCCGGAGGTGAACCCGTTGGTGCCATTGGAAAGCACTGGCGACGGTAGCCACACGCCAACATCGAAGTTCGTTGCGATTCGTCTGGAGGCGGCGAGTGATACTGGGTTAATCATGGCGCGCTCGGCCTGACCCGGGATCTTGTTGTTTGAACTACCCCTTTCGCGAGCAAGCCCGCTCCCACATTTGAAATGCATTCCAAGTGTGGGAGCGGGCTTGCCCGCGAAGAGGCCAGCACAAGCACCGCACATTCTGCAGGCACAAAAAAAGGCCGCTTTTGCATAAAAGCGGCCCTCCCGAAGTAACTAAAGACCTGCAAAAACGACTTAAGTTCCCTATACAAAACAGCAACTTAGCAAATTGTATACAACCTCTGCCGCCGGTCGGATTTCGATTGTCAGCGGCTCGATACAACCTCAGGATCGCGCCGTCATCCCTTGAGGTTTCCCTGAATGAAGTTCTCCTCGATTCTCTTGTTGTCCCTTGGCCTGGTCAGTGGCGCAGCCATGGCAGGCGGCACCACCGAAGCCGGTGTCGGCGGCGCATTGGGTGGGGTTCTAGGTTCCGTTGTCGGCCAGCAGCTGGGCGGCAACACCGGTTCGACCATCGGCGCGGCCCTGGGCGGCGCTGGCGGTAGCGCGGTCGGCGCAGACAAGCGTAGCCGTGGCGAAGCAGCCATTGGTGGCGCACTCGGCGCAGCCGGCGGCAACGTCTTGGGGCGCAGCGTCGGCGGTAGTAGCGGTGCATTGGTCGGCTCAGCAGCCGGCGGTGGCGCGGGCGGTGCGCTGGGCAACTACATGGGTAACGAAAGTGATCGCGACAGCCGCCATTACCGCGATCGTGACCGTGACGATCGTCGCTACTACCGCGATGGCCACCCAGGCCGCGGCCATGCCTATGGGCATCGCAAGAACAAGCATCGTTATCGCGACTGATAAATACGTGCTCTGACGAGCACATCCAGTGTGGGAGCCGGGCTTGCCCGCGATCGCAGTGAATCAGGTTTAGACGTATTGCCTGATACTGCGCCATCGCGGGCAAGCCCGGCTCCCACATTTGGTATGGGTCGCTTGCAGGTGCCCTCAAACCACCAAGCGCTGCATCGCCTCGCGCAACATCCCCGGAATCGGCACTGGCTGGTTCGACGTTCGGTCCACAAACACATGGACAAAGCGCCCCGCCGCACACGCCTCCTGCTCACCCACCTTGAAAACCGCCAGCTCATACTGCACCGAGCTATTGCCCAGCTTGCCCACCCGCAGGCCGATTTCAATGCGCTCGGGAAACGCAATCGACGCAAAGTAATCGCAGGCAGAACTCACCACAAACCCCACCACCTCACCGTCATGAATATCCAACCCGCCCTGTTCGATCAGGTAGGTATTAACGGCGGTGTCGAAGAAGCTGTAGTAAGTGACGTTATTCACATGGCCGTAGGCATCGTTGTCATGCCAACGCGTGGTGATCGGCTGGAAGTGGCGGTAATCGTCGCGCACAGGCGTTGAGTCAGGCATCGGCAAGTCTCGTCAAAGTTGATCCAATTGAGCATGGGCCCAGTCGCGCACCTCAGCGTAGGGGTAGTCTTCCAGCGCAGCAAAACCGGGAATGCCCCGCGCCTTCAACTTGGTAAACAACGGTACGCTGATACCGCCAAGAAAACGCGTCAAACGCTCCGCATTCGGCAAGTGCCCCGTGTACTCATGATGCCTGTGGATAAAATCACCGCACAGCCCCATGAAGTTTTTATCCACAAGCGGCGGCAGGCTCGGCGGTGCCGGCAGATGGGCAACCTGGCCGTGGCACACCGAACAATGCCCGCAACGCTGGGGCGCATTTTCATCACCAAAGTAGCGCGCCAGGCGTTGCCCCAGGCAGTGCTCAGTGGCGAACAGGTCGAGCATAGTGTGGATCCGCGCGACCTCCGTCACCTCATGCTGCTTGAAGCCTGTGTATAACTCGGCGCTTAGCGCCTGCGGGTCAAAATCGGTGTCGAGCAAACTGTAGACCTCAGTCATCTGCTTGCTTTCGAGTTCGATCAGGCCCTGCTCCTGAAAATAATCCAGCGCCTTCACCACCCGGCTACGTTCGGCATTGTGCTGTTGATAAAGCGCGTCGAAATCCACCGTCGCCCAGGTTTTAGCGCGCTTGCATACCTGGATGATCGCCGCGACAAACTGCTGCCGCTCGCCGGAAAAACGCGCCAACAAGGCCTCGGGTTCGATCACGTATTTGAAACGGTATTCCGCATAAAACGCATAGCGCGGTGCAATCACGCCCTTGAGCTCCAACTGCACCAAGAGCGTCTTGAGCGGCAGCTCGCGAATATTGCTGTGGTCCGACAGCGACCTGAGCAAGAACTCCCACTGCCCTTCGCTGCGCGCCGCCTGCAACTCCTCCAGCACACGACGAATGCCTTCCTGCTCCGGCGTGTCACCGTACACGAAGTTTTCCAGCACATTGAGACTGTCGCGGTTGGCCAACACCAGGCAATCCGATGGCTGCCCGTCACGCCCGGCGCGGCCGATCTCCTGGCTGTAGTTCTCGATGGACTTGGGCAAGTCGAAGTGCACGACATTGCGGATATCACTCTTGTCGATGCCCATGCCAAACGCGATGGTTGCGACAATACAATTGGAGCGCCCGCCCATGAAACGCTGCTGGATACCCTCGCGCTTTTCATGGGGCAGCCCCGCGTGATAAGCCTCGGCCTGAATGCCTTGGCGGTTCAGATGCTCCGCAATCTGTTCGGCGGTTTTCTGCAAGGTGACGTAGACGATACTCGGCTGGTTGGCCCGCGCTTTCATCCACTCCACCAGCCTGCGGCGTTTGTCGTGGCCGCTGACCGGTTCCACCAGCAGGTTGAGGTTGGGCCGATAGAAGCCCGTGGTCACTACATCCCCGGCAGCAATGGCGAACTTGGCCTGCATGTCGGCGATCACCTTGGGTGTGGCCGTGGCCGTCAGCAACAGCGCCTGCGGGATGTTGAACTGGCGCTGGTAGTCCGGCAGCTTCAAATAATCCGGACGGAAGTTGTGGCCCCACTCGGAAATACAGTGCGCCTCGTCCACCACCAGCAACGAGATCTGCACGCTGTTCAGGAAATTACGGAAACGCTCGTTCTTCAAACGCTCCACGGAAATCATCAGGATCTTGAGTTCGCCCGATCGCGCACGGGCCATGACATCATTGGCCTCATCACGGCTCTGGGCCGAATCGATACTGCCCGCCGAAATGCCATGGCGCTGCAGAAAACCCAACTGGTCCTGCATCAACGCCAGCAAAGGCGATACCACCAGCGTGAGGTGCGGCAGCAACACGGCCGACAGCTGATAGCACAAGGATTTGCCCGAGCCCGTAGGGAAAATGGCGGCGGCAGATCGCCCGGCCAGAACGGCGCTGACCGTCTCTTCCTGGCCCAAGCGAAAGTGAGGGTAACCAAAGACCTGCTGGAGGGTGTCGTGCATAAGGCTGTCACTCCATTGACCGCTGAACGTGGCTTAAAAACGTAGCCCAGTAAGTTCGGCGAATCGAGAAAGGTCGCAAAGAAAAAAGAGACAGGATGATACACAGGGGGAGGGATGGCCCAGGGCCGAAGTGGGAGTTTTCTGAGAACGTAACAGGAAGCAGCAGATTAAAAATGTGGGGGGCTGGCGAGCCCTCCCCCACATTTCACAACCGAGCTACAGCTGAATCAGCGGTTCTGCACCCGCTCAATCGCCGTGTCGTACACCGGGTTGGCCTTTTGCTCTTTGGCCAACTGGTAATGACGCAACGCATCCGGGAACTGGCCGGCGGCTTCATAGATGCGTGCAATGTTGTAGTAAGCACCGGCACGCACGGTCGCGGCATTGGTACCGGTCGCCAGGGCGATAGCCTTGCGGTTGGCCCAGATCGACTCCGCGGTATTACCGGCTTTCTGATACGCCAGGCCCAGGTTGCCGTAAGCCTTGCCGAACCCGTTATCCAGCTCGATGGCTTGGCGGAAAAAGTCGATGGCCTGGTCCAGGTTACCGGCCTGGTAGGCCGCTTCGCCCTTGAGGTTCAGCTTTTTCGCATCGGCCTGTACCGACGAGCTCACCGTCACGGCGGTGACGGCCACGCTGTCATCCAGCAACGGCTTGACCTCGTTGAGCACATCTTCGGCGCCGACTCTCACGCCGGTGAAGGTGTTGATGTCCTGGAAGTCGCCACTGCCGGTCATGCGGAACACGGTCCACAGGTTGCCGGTGCGGTTCTGCGGCACATAGTAGGTGCGTACCAGGGATTGCCCCATGTACACGAACACCTTGGCCTCACTGTTGGACAACTCGCTGGAGGTGGGAGAGCCGCTGTTGGAATAGTCGTGCACGGCATAGACGTAGCTTTCGCCGTAGTGCTTTTTCTGCAGGGTGATGGTCTCCGGGCCATAGCTATCGGTGTCATCCACGTCCAGTTCGGCGTCGGTGCCCTTTTTATTGTTGAAGAAGATGTTATTGCCGGGGAAGATCATATGGGAATCGAGGTCACGCGGAGCCTTGCCCCAGGTCAACACCACACGCAGGCCGTCGAGGTTTTCCATCACCGGGCTGATGGCATAGGTCATGCCTTTGCACGGGCACTTCACCACCAGGTTGGAATAGCCAGGCTTCTTGATGATCAGCAGGTTGCTGGCATCGTCAGCCGCCTCACTGGTCAGCGTGACCTGGCCTTGCGCGTTGGTACGGCCCACCACGTTCTGCGCGCCATTACGTTGCAGCAGCACTTCGGCATCGGCGATTTTCTGGTCCTTGACCACCGCACTCAGCACCTCAATCGGCAACTGCTCGGCCTGGACAGAAAACGCCACCGCACACAAAGACATCGCCGAGGCGACACGAAGCAAACCCATGCTTAACTCCCTTTAAGTAGTGGGCGGAATCGCCCTACAAGATTTTGCGGTGAAACATACGCTGAAATGAGCTCGCTGGCAGATTTTTTATACAGATTGTGACGGGGTTTTTATCCCGCCTACCTAGCTACGCATTGCGCTACAATCAAGCCTTGCTTTCCAAGAGGACGCAGCGATGAGCGAACTGACGTTTGAGCAAAAACAGGATCACTATCACAAGATCCGCCGTTCCAATTACCTGGCCAGCCTGCGCCTGGAAGGGTTCGATACCCAACCGACCGACGTCGACAAACCCCTGCCGACACGCGAAGCCGTCCTTGCCAAGTACCGCAACACCTCACGCTGATGCTCGACAAATACGGGGTGGGCCAGGACCCGTACTGCTATCCCGGTAGCAGCATCCTGCGCAACCGCCTCGATTTGCTCGATGAAGCACGCCTGCACCAGGCCGAGCGGGAATTATCCGAAATCGCCGTAGGCAACCTTCCACTCTTTCCGCCGCCCTACGACCTTGATCGTCTGCAACACATTCACCGCATCCTGTTCGGTGACATTTATGACTGGGCCGGCGAACTGCGCAGCGTCAACATCCAGAAAGGCGACACGCTGTTTTGCACCCCGGAGCGAATTCCACCAGAAGCGGCGAAAATCGTCCGGCATATGCAAGACGCCAATTGGTATGTTGGCGCGACTCAGGCTGACCTTGTGCGTCAAATCGCTGAAGCTTATGGCGACCTGAATGTCATTCATCCCTTCCGCGAGGGAAATGGCCGGGCGCAGCGGATCCTGTTTGAACAGATCATCGTGAATGCGGGGTTTTCGGTGAATTGGTGGCTGGTAAAACATGCGGCCTGGATACCCGCGAATATTGATGCGGTGGCGTGTGACTATCGGGGATTGGAAGCGATTTTTGAGCGGTGTATCGGCAGGCCTCTCAGTGTCTGATCGAACTTCGAACGCCTAAACCATCTGTTTATTGCTCGAGAACAAACTCACTTTTAAGGTTGGGCTCGTCGCTACCAATTCAGCGACCGGGCTTGGTCACCCGAAAAACAGCAGAGACAACGTGCCAGCTCTTCTGGCGTATTTCTTTGAATCTGTATTGGAACACTGTGATGACAAAGCCGAACCTTCCCACCAATCGCTATCGTCAGCTACGCACCAACTTCACCGACACTCACCCGCTTCTCATCGACACTCAAGCATCAGCCGAAGACATCCAATCTGCCGCCCACCAGCGCATCCGCGCCGCCAGCGACTTACTGGAAACCTTCTCCTGCCTGACCTTCGAACACGCCGACCTCAAAGACATATCCCACATCATCAATGCGCTGTACCTGCTCGTTCAGGACGGCTGTGATTTGCTGGAAGCTACTCAACACGTACAACTGCCACCAGCGACCGATCAGCCACCACACAGCAATCCGCTACACAGCTAAACCTGTGGGAGCTGGCTTGCCTGCGATGGCGGCGTATCGGACTACGTTTCCAAACCTGACACACCGCCATCGCGGGCAAGCCCTAATACCCGTAGGAGCGAGCTTGCTCGCGAAAAACTCACAGGCACCGCGTTTATCCAGGAAGCACGCGTTACCGTTGACGTTTTTCGCGAGCAAGCTCGCTCCTACAAAAAGCCTTAGGGCTTGCCCGGCTCCCACATTTGCTCGGTTCAGCCTGCAAAATCGGCATCCAGTCAAAAATGCAGGAAGGCAGTGTAAGAAACCAAAAAACGGCGCGTCGTCCGTTTCCCAAACTGCTTTAAATACCCGTTCAACCCTCTATACCAGTTACGCGTAGCCGACTGAAAATAACCTCCTATCAACTGTCTCGGAAAAAACCGTGAACATCGAAAGGACTCAATATATCGGCCACTATGGCATCACTTTCACGGTAATTCGACTCACCGTGATGCCAAACAATCGAAAAGAGCTAGCCACACTTTGCTTGCTGGAAGCAAAAGCTTCAGCGATAGAGGTCCGCTTGCGGCTTTAGAAGTTGTACGAAAAGATGCTCGCCCTAGATCTACCCTGCGTCATGACAGTGGTCGTCTCAAAGCCACTGACCAGGAAGCAGGCAAATAGCTTGAACAATCGGAACAACCTCATAAAAGAAATCATTTCTGGCGCAGTTGCAGCCCCTGTCGGGATCATATCCAGCAAAGCAGAGTCGATAGTCGAGAACGCTATCAGCGATTTGATTTCTCGCAGGATCTGCAACTTTCACAGCGCAGACATCGTCATTGGCCTGGATGCTCAGGTCAGCGGTGGCATAGGCCCGCAGCGCTCAAGCGTCTCAATGCATGTGTACTCCAGATGAATTTTAGTCAATGGCTTTACCTACAAACAGCGCTATTATTCGCTCTCCATCTGCTGCTGTATTACAAAATCACTGACTGCACGTTAAGAGCGCGTTTCGCCGTTACCTTCATCGTAACGGGGCTGCTTCTTTTGTTCTGGCTACCCTACATCGCCATTGTCCTGAATATTCAACTTCTTCCCCTGGCCTTGTTTTTGATAGGCTTGGCTCTCTTCATCACGCGAAACAAATACCGCCAGCAACGTAAAAGGCCCCCTCACCCACTCCTACGCACCCCCACCATGAACCTGGCCCCCAACCTCCCCGAAGACCCTGTCATGCAGCAACTCCTGCAATTGCTGCATGAAGAAATCGGTCTGCCGAAACACAAGACCATTAGCCTGCAAACCTCGCTCAACTTCGACCTTGCTTGCGATGGCGTTGAGGCCAAGCAATTCATGGAGGCGCTGGAACAGGATTTTGGGGTCGACCTAAGCGACTACGACGCTTATCGTTACTTCCAACCGCCGGTGTTCGACGTGTTTCTGAAACGGCGCGCCAAGGGCCGTGGTGACAAAATACCGTTGACCATCGGCATGCTCTACCTGGCGATCAAGACCCACAGGTGGGACACGCAAACGCTGGAAAACCTGAGCTGACCTGAGCAACACTGAGCACACAATGTGGGAGCGGGCTTGCTCGCGAATGCGGCGTGTCAGCCAATATTTGCGTTACAGATACATTGCATTCGCGAGCAAGCCCGCTCCCACATTGAGACTGCGCCAAGCTGGCGATCGGTATACAAACAAGGACCTTACATGGACGTAACAATGGGCCTGCTGGCCGCCCTGCTCTGGGGTGGCACGGACTTTCTGGTGGGCCTCAACGCCCGCGCCGTTGGCGTTAAACGCGCGGTGTATTTCGGCCAAGCCCTCGGCTTTTTGATCATGACCCTCCTGCTGGTCATTTTCCCGGCCTTCCTTTTCAAATCCCTTGATACGCCATTCAGCGTCTGGCTTTTGGGTATCGCCGCCGCCCTGCTGACGGTGTCCGGCGCCCTTGCACTGTCCAAAGCCTTTGCCTTGGGCAAAGCGGCCATCGTCGCGCCGCTGGTGACGTCCTATGGAGTGGTGACCACCCTGCTGTCCTGGGCCAGCGGTGAGCACATCAGCCTGGTACAACTGGGCTGCATCGCTTTATGCGTGATCGGCGTTGTGCTGTCCAGCATTCACAAGGACAACGGTACGCCCCACAACAACCCGCGCCTGTCGATTACCTACGCCATGTTCGCCGCAACCTTGTACGGCACCAGTTTCTGGCTGCAAGGCCGCTACACACTGCCGGCGTTGGGGCCGATCAGCATGTTGTGGCTGGGTTACCTGGTGGGCCTGTGCGTGCTGGTGGTGATGGTGCTGAAGATCAAGGATGGCCTGAAGATCCCGCCGCTAAAAAACTGCGCGACGTTGACCGGGGCGAGCTTGATGAATCTCGGCGGGTTCTCGGCGTTTTCGTGGGGCGCGATGGCCGGCTCGGTGTCGGTGGTGACCGTGATCAGTACGCTGTCGGGAGGCATTGCGGCGATTCTGGGGTTCGTGTTTTTCAAGGAACGATTGTCAGCGGTGCAGGTGGCAGGCGTCGTGCTGGTGCTGGTCGGTGCAGTGGTACTGCACATCGCCGACTAATCGTTCGCGCATAAAAAAGCCGCCTACTTAAGAGGCGGCTTTTTTACAACCAGAGAATCTTACAACTTAGGACCCGCCGCCTTGATCGCATCACTCACTTCAAACTTCTTGAAGTTTTCGATGAACAGGCCAGCCAGCGCCTTCGCCGCTTCGTCGTAGGCAGCCTTGTCAGCCCAGGTGTTGCGTGGGTTCAACAGGCCGGTTTCAACGCCGGGTACGGCCAATGGCACGTCGAGGTTGATAGTATCCAGGTGTTCGGTTTGCGCACCGATCAACGCGCCGCTCTGGATGGCTGCAATCACGCCGCGAGTGGTCGGGATGTTGAAGCGTTTACCCACGCCGTAGCCGCCGCCGGTCCAGCCGGTGTTGACCAGGTAGACCTTGGAGCCGAAACCACGGATGCGCTTGATCAGAAGCTCTGCGTATTCGCCAGCCGGACGAGGGAAGAACGGCGCGCCGAAGCAGGTGGAGAACGTCGACTTGATGCCGCTGCCCGAACCCATTTCGGTGGAACCCACCAGAGCGGTGTAGCCGGACAGGAAGTGGTAGGCCGCTTGTTCTTCGCTGAGGATCGACACAGGCGGCAGTACGCCGGTCAGGTCGCAGGTCAGGAAGATCACCGCGTTTGGCTCGCCGCCCAGGTTCTTTTCGGAACGCTTGGCAACGTGCTCCAGCGGGTAGGCGGCACGGCTGTTCTGGGTCAGGCTGACGTCGGCGTAGTCGGCGTGCTTGGCCTCGTCGATCACGACGTTTTCCAGCACCGCGCCATGCTTGATGGCTTTCCAGATCACCGGCTCGTTCTTCTCGGACAGGTCGATGCACTTGGCATAGCAACCGCCTTCGATGTTGAACACCACGCCTTCGCCCCAGCCGTGCTCGTCGTCACCGATCAGGTAACGGCTTTCGTCGGCCGACAGGGTGGTCTTGCCAGTGCCGGACAGGCCGAAGAACAGGGTCACGTCGCCTGCTTCGCCGATGTTGGCGGCGCAGTGCATTGGCAGCACGTCGGCAGCCGGCAGCAGGAAGTTCTGCACCGAGAACATGGCTTTTTTCATTTCACCGGCGTAACGCATGCCGGCAATCAGTACTTTTTTCTGGGCGAAGTTGAGGATCACGCAACCGTCGGAGTTAGTGCCGTCACGCTCTGGCACGCACTCGAAGTTGGCCACGTTGAGCACTTGCCACTCTTCACGACCGGCCGGGTTGTACTGGGCCGGGTTGATGAACAGGCAACGACCGAACAGGTTCTGCCAGGCAGTCTGGGTGGTCATTTTCACGGCCAGGTAGTGGTCTTCTGCAGCCCCTACGTGAACATGGGAAACGAAATGCTCTTGCGCGTTGTTGAAGGCCTCGACGCGAGCCCACAGAGCATCGAACTTGTCGGCTGGGAACTTGCGGTTGATCGGGCCCCAGGCAATGGCGTCCTGGGTGGAAGGCTCTTCAACGATGAAACGGTCAACCGGCGAACGACCGGTGCGGTGACCGGTTTCTACGACCAGCGCGCCAGTATCGGCAAGCACGCCTTCACCGCGCTGCAGGGCTTCTTTGACCAGATCGTCAACACTCAGATCGGTGTATACGGCGTTATTGGCTTGCGTCATGAGGTTCCCCGTCGGCCTATGGCCGAGTGCTCCAAACGTTTTGTAGTAGAAAGTTGCGCACTACTACCGCGAAAAAAGTGGGCCGGATTATGCCAGAAAAGCCCAAAAAGAGTAGGGCCCTCCCGTCAGAACACCTCTAATCCGGCGTTTGTCAGGTGATTTACCTGTGCTTAAACGTTTTAGTGGCGGGTGTCGGAAGGGGTGTCGCTGCCTGCGCCAGCGAACAATTGCGCTACATCAGCCGCATCGAACAGGTAGCGCTGGTTGCAGAACTGGCAGTCGATCTCGATATGGCCGCCATGTTCCACCACCAGATTTTGCGCATCTTCCAGGCCCAGACTGACCAGCGCGTTGCCGGAACGCTCGCGCGAGCAGCTGCAATTGAAGCGCAGGCCTTGTGCGTCGAACAGGCGCACGGCTTCTTCGTGGTAGAGGCGGTGCAGGATGGTTTCGTTGTCCAGGCCCAGCAGTTCTTCGGCCTTCAAGGTGTCGGCCAGGGCGATGATATGCCGCCAGCTTTCGGCACGGTCATCCTCATCCTTGATGCGATCGGCCGGCAGTTGTTGCACCAGCAAACCGCGAGCGCGCTTGCCGTCGGCGTTAAGCCAGAACTTGGTGCCCACTTGCTGGGACATGACGAAGTAGTTGGTGAAGCATTCCGACAGGGTCTGGCCGTCGAGGTCGACAATACCCTGGTAGCGCTGGCCTTCGGTCGGGTCGACAGTCAGTGCCAGGACGCCGTTGGGCATCAGGTCGGCCAGGGTAGCGTCTGCAGCAATCTGCTCAGCGTCGTAACGGGCCAGGCCACGGATCTCGCGCTCGCTGGAGCACTCGATCATCAACATGGGCACCGGCCCTTCGGAGCGAGCCTGCAAGATCAGCAAACCGTCGAACTTCATGGTGCCCACCAACAGCGCCGCGGCGGCCATCAACTCGCCGAGCAATTGCGCGACCGGCTCCGGATAGGCGTGTTTGGCAAGGACTTCGGCATAGCTGAGCTCCAACGAAACCATCTCGCCGCGGGCATCGCTCTCATCGAAGATGAAGCGTTGGGTGAAGTCGGTATCCGGTAGATCAGTCATAGGTCTGGGTATCTGAAGTGATGACAAAATGATTACAAGGTTTATAAAATTAAACGCTTTAGCACCATCTTGGTGCGACTTCTCCTGAATTCAAGGAGCACAATAGAGCGATGAGGGACAGTTTATGAACAATCCGGGTTTGTTCCAAGCCAACTGGAACCTCCGGCGATGGGCTCTTTGCAATCTACTCGCTATCGGGCTGCTGTGTTTTTGGCTGTGGCCCACGGGCCAGATGCTCTGTGTAATTTTCGACGAATGGCTGTTTCATCTGCTCAATGGCCCACTGGCCACGAACTCGACCTGGTTGCATGTATGGGCCGTGGCGAGCCTGCGGCCGTTTGATGCAGTGGTCGGCGTGATTTTGCTGGCGCTGCTGATTCGCGGCGACTGGGTGTTCAAGGCCGTGCAGGTGCGCCAGGCGTTTTTTGGCTTTCTCGGCATTCTGCTGTTGTTGCTATTTATCCGCATGCTGTTCTCCAAACTCGCGGCGCACATGGGCTGGCAGCACAGTAGCCCGTCGATGGTCATCAGCGGCGCGATTCAAATGAGCGACTTTTTCCCAGGGCTGGAGAAAACCTGGGAGCTGAAGGACCGCTCGAGCCAGAGCTTCCCCGGCGACCATGCTTCGGTGCTGTTGATCTGGGCGATGTTCATGAGCGTCTTCGCCCGGCGCATCGGCCAGGTGCTGGTGATCTGGGGCCTGGCGCTGCTGTTCATGATGCCGCGGCTGGTGGCCGGCGCGCACTGGGGCCAGGACGATTACATCGGTGGCGTACTGCTGGCGCTGTTGGCGTTGGGGTGGGGGTATTACACGCCGTTTGCGGCGAAGGTATCGGGCGCTTTGTTGCGCATGACGGCGCCGCTTTTCGGGCTACTGAGCAAGTTGCCCGTTCTTGGGCGGTTGAGTGTCATGCGCACAACTCTTTAACCCCCCAAGGCTAAAAGTGGGCTTGCCCTAATGCCAGTCAGTTAAGCGGTCATCGCCTTCTGTAGGAGCGAGCTTGCTCGCGAAAAACGTCAACGATAACGCGTGTTGCTGAATGAACGCGGCGCCTGTAAGTTTTTCGCGAGCAAGCTCGCTCCTACAAAAAAGCCTTAACTGGCTGGCATTAGGGCTTGCTTGCTCCCACATTTGGTCGAGTTTGCATGGGCGACTCGTGTAATCAATCGTCATTGCCGCTGCCGCGGAATTTGAACAGATCGCGGCGCTGCTTCTTGCTCGGCTTGCCATCGGTGGTCAAGCCTGAAGCGCCCGCCTTGCGCATGGCCGCAGCGTTTTCGCGCTTGGCGATGCTGGCTTCGGTCTCGACATACAGTGCCTGCGCTTCAGGCGCGCCGCGGCGCACAATGGAAAGCGCCTGCACCACAATGGTTTTTTCATCAAACCCTGTACGAATCTGAAACTCGTCGCCGACGCGCGGCTCCTTGCCCGGTTTGCAGCGCTCGCCGCGATGGTGCACCTTGCCGCTCTCTATAGCCGCCTTGGCCAGGGCGCGGGTCTTGTAGAACCGGGCTGCCCACAACCACTTGTCCAACCGGACCTTCTCTTGCTCTTCCTGCTTTTGAGCCACTTGAATTCCTCGCTCTGAAAAATGTCGCAACTTTACCGTTGAAACCCTTCGACGCATAAACCCCAAGGCTCACCTAAGATACGCCAGGTAGCACCCTGTTTTCGCGAGGATACGCCGTGACCGACTTTCCCGTTTCACTCACCTCGCCCAACCAGCGGTGCGTGGGTTGCCAGCAAAGCGAGCCGCTGGGGTTCGATTTTGCGTTTGCCTATCAGCCTATCGTAGACCTGCGTGACCATTCGATATTCGCCCACGAAGCCTTGGTGCGCGGTACCCAGGGAGAAGGCGCTCTGTCGGTGCTGGCTCAGGTCAACGAAACCAATCGCTACCGCTTCGACCAGCGCTGCCGGACCAAGGCCATCGCGGGTGCCGCCGCCCTGGGTATGCAGACTCATCTTTCCATCAACTTCATGCCCAATGCCGTATATCGCCCGGAGCTGTGTATCCGCAGCACGCTGGAGGCCGCCCGGGCGCACAATTTCCCACTGGACCGGCTGATTTTCGAGACCCTGGAAAGCGAACACGTAGATAACTATCGCCATTTGACGAATATTCTGCGTGAATACCGCGAATTCGGCTTCAAGACCGCCATCGACGACTTCGGTGCGGGCTATTCGGGGCTGAACCTGCTGGCCGATTTCCAACCTGACTTGATCAAGCTCGACATGGCGCTGATTCGCGATGTCGACCAGGATCGTGTCCGTCAAGTGATCGTCCGGGGGATTGTCACAATCTGTGAGCAGTTGGGGGTTACTGTCATCGCCGAAGGCATCGAAAGTGCCGGCGAGCGCGACTTCCTATCCGACTGCGGAATATTTCTGATGCAGGGTTTCTGGTTCGCCAAGCCTGCATTCAAAGCGTTGGCTGAGGTATCTCCTCAAGCCTGGGCAAATTGACCGGTTAACCCTATTGAAGACATTTGACCATTTGACCGTTGTAGGTCTGCGTGAGTGGGTGGCACTTCCCGACCTGGGAGTGGCGGGCCTGCGCGCGAAGATCGACACCGGCGCCAGCACCTCAAGCCTGCACGCCACCGATATCGAACCCTTTGAGCGCGACGGTGAAAAGTGGGTGCGATTTACCGCGCACCTGGGCAGCGTGGTGCAATTACGTCACCGGCGCTGTGAAGCGCCCCTGGTGACGATGAAAACCATCAAGAGCTCCAACGGCCATGCACAGGTGCGCTACGTGATCAGCACCACCCTGGCCCTGGGTGATCGGGTATGGCGGGTAGAGTTCACCCTCGCCTGTCGCAAAGCCATGCGTTACCGCCTGCTGCTGGGCTCCAAGGCGTTGATTGACGGCCAGTTGGTGGTCAATCCGGGCCTCAAGTACGTTCAAGACAAGCCGGTGTTCCCGGTCTCCACTATTTCTGCCCCAGGTGCTGCATGAAGATCGCTGTGCTGTCGCGAAACCCGCGTCTGTATTCCACCCGCCGCCTGGTCGAGGCCGGCACTGAACGTGGCCATGAAATGGTGGTGATCGACACGTTGCGTGCCTACATGAACATCGCCAGCCACAAGCCGCAGATCCACTACCGGGGCAAGCCCCTGGAAGGCTTTGATGCGGTGATCCCGCGTATCGGCGCTTCGGTGACGTTCTATGGCTGCGCGGTATTGCGCCAGTTTGAAATGATGGGCGTGTTTCCGCTGAATGAATCCGTGGCCATTGCGCGCTCGCGGGACAAGCTGCGCTCCCTGCAACTGCTGTCGCGTCGGGGCATCGGCCTCCCGGTCACCGGTTTTGCCCACTCCCCGGATGATATTCCCGACCTGATCGAGATGGTCAACGGCGCACCGTTGGTGATCAAGGTGCTGGAAGGCACCCAGGGCATCGGTGTGGTGCTGTGTGAAACAGCAACGGCAGCGGAGTCGGTGATTGAAGCGTTCATGGGCCTCAAGCAGAACATCATGGTGCAGGAATACATCAAGGAAGCTGGCGGCGCGGACATTCGCTGCTTCGTGGTGGGCGACAAGGTGATTGCGGCCATGAAGCGCCAGGCCAAGCCCGGTGAGTTCCGCTCCAACCTGCACCGTGGCGGCAGCGCCAGCCTGATCAAGATCACCCCTGAAGAACGCATGACCGCGCTACGGGCGGCCAAGGTGATGGGGCTGAGCGTGGCGGGTGTGGACATCCTGCGCTCCAACCATGGCCCGTTGGTGATGGAAGTAAACTCATCGCCAGGCCTGGAAGGGATCGAAACCACCACCGGTAAGGATGTGGCGGGGATCATCATTCAGCATCTGGAGAAGAATGGCGGACCGAATATGACTCGGACCAAGGGCAAGGGCTGAATACCCACACCTACCACCCATCACAAAACACTGTGGGAGCTGGCTTGCCTGCGATAGCGGCCTGCCAGCCGGCGGCTATCTACCTGGCGCCCCTCGGTCCCAATGTGGGAGCGGGCTTGCTCGCGAAGGCGGCCTGACAATCAACACAGTTATACCGAGTACATATCCATTCCTGCGGTAACGGCCACTTAGGGTTCCGCTCTGACAGCGACTCACTTTTGAAAAGCGCAAAAGTAAGC